>JAISFM010000189.1 GCA_031263605.1 Clostridiales bacterium
AAAAACCTTTTTTCAAAAAGGTTTTTCCGCGCCTTTTCCAAAAACTTTTAACAAATTTATGTGAGGGTAAATCATGGCGATTGAAACTAAAACCGAAAACAAAGCGAAAAGGCCGCACGGCTTACAGTTGGATATGCGCAAGAAAGCGGTGTTGACGGGCGTAGAGGAAGTAATCAGCATGACCGAGCCGGCCGCGCAGGTCATGACGGGCGCGGGGGGCTTGCGTATCGACGGGGCGGGAATGCACATCGTCAAATACAACGCCGACGAAGGCCTGTTGATTATCGAGGGTACGATCAACAAACTGCAATACACAGGCGGAGACGGCGCGGGCGGCAAAGGCTTTTTCCGCAAGATGTTTAAATAATGCAGAATGCACAATTAAAGGACAGTCCACAGTCCACAGTCCACAGTGCACAGTTAGTTGACCTGTCGAAAAAGAAACTTCGGGTATGCTTTTAAGTTTCTTGCCCACAGGGGAGTGTACAAACCGCATTCCTCATAAATTCGGGTTGTCATTGCGAGGAGCGCAAAGCGCGACGCGGCAATCTCTATATAAAAAGGCGCGTTTCGTGTTTTGTAGAGATTGCCCTCATGTTTTTGTGCTCCCCCTCACAGGCAATAGAGTTGTGACGAAACCGTATCCGAAATTGTGCATTCCGCATTAAAAAAGCCTTATCCGAAATTGTGCATTGTGCATTGTGAATTGTGAATTGTAAAAAGCATTGTGAATTGTAAATAAAATGTTAATGCCCGTAAACACAAACGGCCAGGGGTCGGCGTTTCTGATTTGTCTGGCGTTCGGAGTCGCCATAGGGACGGTATACGAAATCGGGTATATCGCGCGTTTTTGCGGAAAATTCCGCTTGATCGTTTCGGTTGTTGCGGATTTATTGTTTTTCGCGGCGGCGACGCTGTTGGTTATCACGGGCATACGTCTGGCCGACGACGGAAGCATACGGGCATATTCGTTGCTGGCGTTCGCTTTGGGCTTTTGCGCCGAGCGTTTAACCTTGGGATTTTTAGTTGCAAAATGTACGAATTGGGTGTATAATACTCTTATCAAAATTTACCGCGCTTTAAAAAAAGTCAAAGTATTCTCGAAACTCTTAAAATAAAAAGCGCGGAAAGTTATTTGTAACTACTGTTATGAACAACTTTGGAAAAACCCTTTTTGATAAAAAGTGTTTTTCCAAACCTTTTCCCAAAAACTTTCAGCACATTAAAAACACGGAAAGTTTTTGAAAGAGCGCGAGAAAACTCGAAGCGACGCTTCTTTTTACAAAAAGTTTTCTCGCAAATAAAAAAATAAAAATAAAATAAACGAGGATCGAATCATGAAAACGAAAATGGACAATACAACGCAAATGTGGATCATAGGGGCGGTGGGTTTGCTGCTGATGTTGTTGGTCGCCTTGATATTTTTATGGGTTCAGGTGGGCATATCGTCATCGAACGCCAAAGCCGCGGCGTCTGACATCGACGCTTACAAAGCCCAAATCGCGGAAAATCAAAGGACGATCGACTATTTAAACAGCGACGAGCACACGGAATATGTCGTCCGCGAGGAATTGGATTTGAAACAGAAAGGCGAGGAAATCTACACGGCCGAATAAACCGGCAAAAAGGCGTTCTAACGGACGCCTTTTTCATACCCGTTTAAGACTCGTTTAATAATCGGACAGCCCCAGAATATAGTCCGCGCTGACGCCGAAGTACCGCGCCAATTTAAAGAGGGCGGCCGCGCCCGGTTCCTGCAACCCGTTTTCCCAATAACTGATGCTCGCGTTGCTCAAATCCAAATCGCGCGCCAATTTGTTTTGGCCGATTCCTTTTTCCGCGCGCAATTCTTTCAGGCGTTCGCCGACTGTACAGGTATCGAAACGGATACCGCAAAAGGTTTTGTTCATCCTTCTAATTTTAATGAATTTATCCGGCGGCGGTCATTTTTCTAATTATAATTAGATTGTATATGTATGCGCATGGGAGCATGTATACTGTATACGAAAATATTTCATAAAGAAATATTGTGAGGAATTATAAAAATGGCAGGAATGGAATCGAAAACGGAACAGGCCGCGCCGTACGGAGGTAAAACCGAATGACGACCGAAGTTATCCGTTGCCGGAGTTGCGGTTCGCCGCTCGACCCCAAAACCATGAAATGCGAGCATTGCGGAAGTTACAATGTGGTGGTGGACGTAAACGGTGACAGTTTCCAATTCTGCTCGAAATACAAATTAGACCTCAACATCAATTTGAAAGATTTGATCGCGGAGATGTGCCGTCCGGATAACCGGGGCGGGGCGATCCCCGCCGTGTTCGCGGGGCGGGAAACCCTTTTTGGGGAACGCGGCGGAATCGTTTACGCCGTATACGATTTACAGACGAACAAATTCGCGCCGATGTTCGACTTGAATCGGGAAAACGACCGCTTAAAGCGCGCGGAATGGTTTTTACTCGAAGACAAAATTCATTTTCTCAACGAATATTTCGAGAAAATGAACGTTTATCTGAACGAGAACAACGACAGAAACGAAGAATATGACGACCGTATAGAGGTTTTGCATATGTCCGTCGGATACGAACAGGCAAAGCGCAAGGACTTTTTAGAGGGCAAATTAAAAGGCTTGTCGTATTACGGCGCGTCGGGGACATTCGCGGTCAACGATGAGAATATTGCAAACCTTAAAACCCTTGTCAAATCCCCGGCCGACTATTACGCGGGCATCAAATCCTTGAAACATGGGGAAACGCTGACGTTTCCGTATTGGAACGAACTGTTTACCGGCGAGGGCGAACCGCCGTCGATTGACAAAAACGACGCCGTGACCTTTTCGATGACAAATGCGCAGCGGGCGTTGCATACCGCCTTGATGACCCCGATCAAATTGTTGGCTTTCATTTTTAGGTTTGCCAATACGTGCTGGCTGTGGGGGCGTGGTACAGTTATCTGGCGGCCCTATTCATTTACGCCTTTGTGTTCCTGTCCGGGTTCATATTCTATAACAGGCCGGACAAAAATTCGTTCTATATTTGGTGCGCCGTCGTGGCGGCAATCGTGATTTCCACGGTTTTAGCGGTGGTAGTCAAACAACGCTGTATCCGAAAGACGGCGCAGCACATCAGCGACGGTTACCGCGGCGCGTATGACGAGACGGTCGCGCAAAAAGCGGAATTGGATCAAATCGAGCGCGAATATTACGATTCCGTCGTCGCTCTGAAACAACTGACGAATAAAAAAGCAAAAGAATAACCCAGCCTATTTTCATGGAGCGGTTTCGCACCGACTCTATTGCCGAAAATTTTTTGAAAGGGGCGCGGGGGAAACTTTTTTGCAAAAAAGTTTCCCCCGCAAAATAAACAGAAAATAAAAGTTTCCCCCGCAAAGAAAATATGGTATAATATACCTATGAGTTTCAATGTTGAATTGGTGGGCAAGATCGGCAGCATGGCGCTGATCGACACGGCGAGGGGGGAGCCGGATGACGCGCTGTTGTACCGACTCGCGGGCGAACTGCGGCCGGGCATGGTTTGGGTGACCAGCGGCGCGACGGAAATCGGGCGGCTCGATTATATCAAGCGGTCGGGGCGCGAGTTGACCCTGCAAGACGGCGACCCCGACGAAATCAAAACCGATTACGCCAGCCAAGGGCAAACCATTTTAATGCAAAAGTACCGGCAATACGTTTCGCCGCTGTACAGTATACGGCAGGTGCTTGTCGAGCATCAGCACTTCAACGATCCCGCCAAGCGCGAGCATATCAAAGCGTTGCTTATCCGCGCGGCGCGGCAAAACGCGGTTCCGATTATCAATTACAACGACGCGGTTTCTTTCGAGGAAACGCGCAAAATGGAAATCCAATCCCTGCGCGAAAAGGGCGCGCAAGCGGTGGAACTCGTGGACAACGACGAGACCGCCGGCCAAATCGCCTGCCTTGTCGGGGCGAAAACGTTGGTCATTTTGACGAGCGCGGACGGTATTTACCGCGACCCCGACGACCCGAAGAGTTTGATTGAAAAAATAACGGGCGCAAGCGACGCCGAAATTCTGGCGGCGATCGGGCGCGCGCAAGCGAGTTGCCGGGGCGCGAGCCGCGCGGGCGCGGCGGGGGCGCGGGCGAAACTTGAATACGTCAAAGCGCCCGCCCTGCAAGGCACAGAAGTCGTCATCGCCAACGCTAAATACCCGTTGCAAGATATTTTGAACGGCGCGGTGCGGCGCACGGTCGTGAAAAGGGAAGCCGGCGGTTGAAAAGTGCGGAATGCGGAATGCAAAATGCGGAATTGCGGACAAGAGAATAACGCGCGCTCGAAATTTGGCTGTCATCAATCGAAGGATGGGAATTTTTAATCGGTGGGGGATTTCTTAAACTTCCGCGCGCCTGTCATTTCGAGCGAAGTCGAGAAATCGCCCACCGCATTGCGCCCCTATCCTGTCATTAGACTTGCAGCGAAATCAACTTGCGGCGGCCTTGCGCGTCTTTTAATTCCGTTACAACTCTATTGCGAGGAGCGCGAACGCCCCGTTGTCATTGCGAGGAGCGCGAAGCGCGACGCGGCAATCTCAACCGAACAGAGGAACACCCCGCGCCCTGTCATTCTGTTTGCCGTGAATAATCTCAACCGCAATTGTGCATTGTGAATTGTAAATTGTCCCATCATTTCGTTCTAACCGTAAAGCCGCACACCGCTCAATCCTTTTCAAAAAAAGCAAATCCTGTCGCCGCGCAAGGGCAAATATTTGTTTGACACCCTCTTTTTTTTGTGCTATACTGTAACCCGTTATGCAAGAGTATATCCACATTAAAGGCGCGAAAGAAAATAACCTGAAAAACCTCGATTTGACAATCCCGCGCGATAAACTGATTGTGTTCACCGGCGTGTCCGGCAGCGGGAAATCCAGCCTCGCGTTCGATACGATTTTCGCCGAAGGGCAAAGGCGGTACGTCGAATCGCTGTCCTCGTATGCCCGGTTGTTTTTGGGGCAAATGGAAAAACCCGACGTCGAATTTATCGACGGTTTGTCGCCCGCAATCTCTATCGACCAAAAAACCACAAGCCGCAACCCGCGCTCGACCGTCGGCACCGTGACCGAAATCTACGACTATTTGCGGCTGCTGTTCGCGCACATCGGCACGGTGCATTGCCCCGTCTGCGGCAAGGAAATCTCCCAAACCACGGTGGATCAAATCTT
>JAISFM010000204.1 GCA_031263605.1 Clostridiales bacterium
GTCGGGGACCTACCGCGTCGTTTACAATTATTGGGACAGCCACAACCCCGATTTTGTCCAGTCGTCCTATAACAACGGGAACGTCATGGAATACGAGCCGCCCGTCCTGACGGTCGGCGGGGCGGTTCCGGCGACGGCGAAGGTCGGGACGGCGGTCAAACTGCCCGCTGCGGAGGCGACGGACAACGCCACGGCGGCGGCGAGAATCAAGATCAACGTTTATATCGTCCTGCCCAACGGCGACGCGCTGTTTTTCGCCGTCGCGCGGGAGGGCGAATCCGGCGGGACGGAATACGTCGGGCCGACATTCACGCCCGCCGCGGCCGGCCGCTACGTTATCCGTTATGTCGCGACGGACGCTTGCGAAAATTACGCCGTGAAGGAGTTTGTCCTTACGGCGGAATAGAGCCGCCGCAAAATTAAAAGGAGAATAGGAATTATGGACGTCAAAACCAAAAAGAGGACAAGAATCGCCGCGCTGATCATGGCTTGCGTACTGCTGCTGGCCGCGGGCGGCGTAACGCTGGGGCTTTTGCTAAAAGGGAAAGACGACCCGGGGACCGGCCCGATTGACAACGCCGACAGGCCGTGGTACGAAACCGGGGGCGAGGACGAGCCGACCCCGACCACGGAAACGTACCTGATCAAAAACGGCGCGTCGCCCTATAAGATCGTCCTGCCGGAGAACGCCTCCCAGCGGCTGAAATTCGCCGCGAACGAGTTGCGGTATTTCTTCGAGCAGGCGACGGGGGTGGAACTGCCCGTCATAGGCGACGGGGAGGCGGAAAACCCCCGGGGCAAATACCTTTCCGTCGGCGCGACTTCGGTTTTCCGCGATTCGGGCGCGAGCGCGGACTACGCCGAGTTGGGGCTGGACGGCTACCGCGTCAAGACGCACGGCGACGCGATCGCGATGATCGGCGGCAGCGACGACGGCACCGTCTATTCGGTGTACGGGTATTTGGCCAAGCAGTTCAGGTTGAGGATTTATACCGCCTCGGTATTCGACTGCGAGCGGACGGCCGAGGCGAAACTGGCCGATCTGGATTTGACCGACATCCCCGACATCCCCCTGCGGACGGGCGGGACCGCCCTTGTGTGGTACCGGTCGGAAACGGAAATGTCGCGGTACCGCATGAAAAACATGGAGCAGGTTTGGGGGCTGACGGGCCACTCGCATTTTATTGTGCTGCCCCAGGAAAAATACTTTACGACCAACCGCGACTGGTACAACGGCGAGGGGAACCAACTGTCGTGGATCAACGAGGAGATGCGCGCCGAGTTCGTCAAAAACTTGAAGCAGATCATCGTGAACAGCCCCGACCATATTTACTTCATGCTGGGGATCGAGGACAACATGACGCAGGGCGACGACGGCGAGGGGCCGACGGGCCCGTACGCGCAAATGAAAGCGCAACTGATTTCCGCTTATAAAGCGGAGGGCAAGAGCGTGACCGACATGGGCGCGGCCGCTTATATCCACCTGCTGTTCATCAACGCGGTCGTGCGCGAGGTCAACGCGTGGGCGGCGGAAACCCTGCCGGGCCGCCCGCTGGAATTCGGCGCGTTCGCGTACGACTGCACGGCCGAGCCGCCGGTGTACAGGGACTCGGCGGGGCGCGTCTTTCCGATAGAGGGCATACAGGCGGAGAGCAATTTGGGGCTCATGCTCGCCCCGATCGGCAGCCACGCCTCGCACCCGTTCAGCCATACCTCCAACGGCGCGTCGAAGGCGATGTTCGAGGGGTTCGCGCTCGTTACGAAAAAGATGTACGTCTGGTCGTACTCGACGCAGTTCTCGGATTTTCTCGCGCCGTTCAACGCGTGGGGCTTTTACAAGCAGAATTACATGGACTTCAAGCGTTTGGGCGTCACGTGGCTGTTCGAGCAGGGCGACTTGTACTACGCGCCGAATTTTTTGGAACTGCGGCAATATTTGACGTCCCAACTTTCGTGGAACTCCTCGCTCGATTCGGAGCGGCTGATCGTCGATTTCATGAAGGCCTATTACGGGCCGGCTTGGAGCGGCGTTTACGAATACTTCACCCTGCTGCGCGACCGCATGGCCGAGTTGGAGGAAACGTACGGACTGTATTCGTATTTCGCGTACCAACTTTACACGGACTTTCGGAACCCGCTCTATTTTTCCAAGGCTCTCCTCGACCAGTACGAGCGGCTGTTCGACAAGGCTCTCGCCGCCGTCGAAACGATCCGGGAAAGCAGCCCCGCCGAGTACGCCCGCGTGCGGCTTGCGGTCACGGCGGACCGGCTGCCCTTGCGCTATTTGATGCTCAGCATGTATTACAACTATTTCGATACGGCCGACTATCTGGCGATGGTGTACGAGTTCCGCGACGTGGCGGCGCAGGTGGGCTTCAAGGTCTTGGACGAAGCCCATACCAAAACCGTCGCGCTGTTGGTGGACGAATGGGTCAAGAACGCCGCCTGACGCGGCGGGCAAGAAATCAAGAACCAAAATCAAAATTTAAAAAAAGGAATCGGATATCATGAAAAACAACACAAAAAGAACGTTTGCCGCGAGGTTCGCGGCGATTGCCCTCGCCGCGCTGTTCTGCCTCTCGGCGGCGGCGTGCGCAAAGCCGAAGGGCGGCGATCCGGCCGGAGACGGCGGCGAAAGCATATCGCTGTCGCAAACGGCGATAGAACTTCTCATAGACCAAAGCGTCACTCTGACCGCGACGGCCAGCCCCGCCGACGCGGCCGTGGAATGGACTGTCGGCAACCCCGCCGTCGCGACGGTGTCGGGCGGCACGGTCACCGGCGTCGGGACGGGTTCGACGACCGTGACGGCCTCGATCGGCGACTATACGAAAGCGGCTTGCTCCGTCGTCGTGCGGCAGGACGCGAACGCGCAATATTCGGTCGCCCTCAACCGGGAGGAAACCGCGCTGTTCATCGGCCAAACGCTGACGTTGTCCGCTACGGTCAAATTAGGCTCCCAAACCGTCCCGGGCGCGCAAGTGGAATGGGAGAGTTCCGCGCCGGGGATTGTGTCCGTCGGCGGGGACGGCAGGGTGGCCGCGCTGGCCTACGGCGGCGCGGTCGTGACGGCGGCCTATACCCCGACGGACGGGAAGCCCGCCGCCCGCGCGGACTGCGCGGTGTCGTCCTTGGAATTTTACGACGTGCGCCCGAACGGCTTGAACGGCCAAAAGGCGGTGCTGCCCGGCGCGTCTTTCAGCCTTGCGGATTCGCTCGCGGTTTACGACGCGAACGGGCAGGCGGTGCCCTTTGACCCGGGCGACGTTGCGTGGGGCTCGACGGACGGCACGGTCGTGAATTTCGGCGGCGGGCAATTCACCGCGCTGAAACAGGGCCAAGCCGAAGCCTACGCGATATACAGGGGCGTTTCGGGGTATTGCGCGGTGTCGGTGTTCGGGATTGCGGCGGAGGATTTCGCCGTCTATCAGGACGGCGGAGGCTCTCTGTCGCACGGAATCTTGGAGGACCTTACGGACGTGGCTATCGGCGATGCGGTGTATCCCAACGTCATACGGGCGACAAACAACCTGAACCTGTACCAGCCGCTTATACGGATTAAGAGCGAATCGCTCGACAGGTTCCGGGCGTACGGCGTTACGGAATTTACGCTTTCGGCCTATTCGGCGTCCGCCGCGGTACTGAACGGGAGTTTTAAGTACAAGCAAACAGGGAGGGACGAGTATCCGCAGTCGGGTCAGGCTTGGCTGCATACGGTCACGGTTCCTTTGGCCGATTTGGAGTGGATCGGGTTTTGGCAGACGGACGCGAGCGGGACGCCGCCCCTCTATATCGTGGTCGAACTCGGATAAGGGGAGGGGACGGAAAATGAGAATTGTTATCGAGGGGACGGATATAGGGCGGTTTGCCGTCCGCCCGTCCGACAGCGACCCCGCCGCCCGCGCGGCGGCGGAACGGTTCGCTAAATACATCGGGTTGACCGTCGGCGCAACGCCGAAAACGGCGGCGGGCAAAACGCCGCCGGCGAAACGCGCCGCCGCGGGCGGGAAAAGCGTATTCATCGGCTTGCAGAGCGATTTTCCGGCCGTCGCCGCCGTTCGGGAAGCCGCCCTCGGGACCGACGGCGTACTGATTCATTCCGGTCCGGACGGCCTGTACCTCGTCGGGCAGAACGGGCGGGGGTGCGTTTACGCCGTCTATGAGTTTTTGGAGCGGTTCTTGGGCTGGCGGTTTTTGACCGAAACGGACGAAACGCGCGTCGGGGAGGGAGATATTTCCCTCTCCGGCGTTTTCTATGCGTTCACGCCGCCCTTCGATTACCGTTGGCCGCTGTTCTACGGGGCGTACGAACCGGAGTTTATGCTGAAACAACGCTCGAACGTCGTGTGGGAGGGGAAACTGCCCGACGAATTGGGCGGCAGCCTCGTGTACGCCGGCGGGCATTGCGCCCACACCTATGAAAAATTGCTGCCGCCCGAAACGTATTTCGCGGCGCATCCCGAATACTTCATGCTGGACGCGGACGGGGCGCGGAAAAAGGATCAGCCCTGCCTGACGAATCCGGACGTTTTCGAAATCATGCTGGCGGGCGTTCGGAGGTGGATCGCGGAAACGCCGGGCGCGCGCTTTGTGAATGTAAGCCCCAACGACAACAACAGCCGATGCCTTTGCCCCGAGTGCTCGCGGCTGAACGAGCGGCACAAAAGCCCCGGCGCGACGGCCTATCGGTTCGCCAACAGGGTCGCGGCGGCAATCAAAGAGGAGTCCCCGCACATTTTGGTGGAGGTCATGCCTTACCTGTACACCGAAACGCCGCCGGAGGAT
Organism: Clostridiales bacterium; assembly: GCA_031263605.1. Lineage (GTDB taxonomy): Bacteria > Bacillota > Clostridia > Christensenellales > DUVY01 > BNZQ01. Next base: position 4,786 of record JAISFM010000204.1, read on the forward strand.
ATGCCCTTCGAGGATAACCTCTCGGTGCGTTCCACGACGATGGGCTTTTGCCGCGAGCACGTTGCGAACGACGAGAGTTGTTACTTCAACGCAAGGCAGCGCGCCTACTTTTCCAAATTCGCGCGGCTTACAAAGAATCTGTATATGTGGGACTATATGCTGAACTCCCACGATTTCCTGTCGCCCCTGCCGCACCTGAAACTCCTGTGGCAGAATATGCGCTGGTACCGCAATTTCAATTTAAAGGGCGTCATGTACCAATACATGAATTGGGTCGAGGGCAGGGCGGACGGCGAGTTCGGCTTGATGTGGAACTACGCGGCGGGCAAGTTGCTGTGGAACCCCGATATGGAATACGCCGATTTTTTGGATCATATCAAGGATTTTTTGCAACTTTATTACGGCGGCGGCTGGCTCGCCCTGTACGAGTACCTGACGCTGACGCACACGCAGACGCGCAGCGGCATACACAACGGCCCCGCCGGGCGGTGCGAGTTCATCGTCCCGATGACCGCCCGCCCCGACGGGACGCCGGACACGGGCTTCATACGGGCGGGCAACGGGCTTTTCGACCGCGCCGAGGCGGGCGCGGAAACGCCCGAAAAGTTGGAGCGGGTGAAGCGGGCGCGGCTGCAAATCGCGTGGTACGAGATTTATACGACCTACGACCGGGTTATGGCGCAGGGCTCCGAAGAGGAAAAGAAAGCGTTCCTGCAAAAATACGCCGATTTCCACGCCGCGCTGCTGAAATACAACGTCCTGCAAATCAGCGAGGGGAAGCAAATACCCCGCGCGTTCGACCCGGAGCGGCGGCCGGGCGATTATGTGCGCGACGCGTCCGACATCGACGACGGCGCGGACGGAACTAATCAATATTACCGCGAGGCCTTGGTCAAACGGCAGGAGGCGGCCGGCACGCCCTTGCGCGATATTTTGATTTGCCGCGCAACGGTATGAAAACGATAAACTTGAACGGGACGTACAGGCTGTACCGGTTTGAAACGGGCGCGCCCGAAACGCCGGACGGCTTAACGGGCCTGCCGCACATTCCCGCCCCCGTGCCGGGCGACGTAGAGGCCGCGCTCACGGGCGCGGGGCTTTTGCCGGACGTTTACTTCGCCGACAACGTGAAACGCGCCGAAGCGTTGGAACTGTCCGATTGGTGGTACGCGTACGATTTTCAATTCGGCGGAGAGGACGGGGACGGCGGCGAGCCTTATTTGTTTTTCGAGGGCGTGGACACGCTGGCCGAATACTTTTTGAACGGCGCGAAACTGGGGCAAAGCGGGAATATGTTCGTCGGGAGCGAATTTGCCGTGCGGGGCTTTTTAAAGCGCGGGAAAAACACGCTGGCCGTGCGTATCCGGTCGGCTATCGGGTACGCGCTGAATTTCCCGTCTTATCCGTCCGAAATCGCCTTTCCCGGCGGCTACGAGGGATTGCATATCCGCAAAGCCGCCCATATGTACGGCTGGGACATCCTGCCGCGCCTCGTTTCGGCGGGAATTATAGGCAACGTAGAACTTCGGTTTCGCCCGAAAATCCGTTTTGAACAAGTCGCCCTGTCCACCGTTTTCGCGCGGGAAGGCTTGGCGGGGCTGCGCTTCTTTTACGAGGCCAAACTGCCGCCGGAGGAGCGGGGGCGTTTTAATGTGGTTTTGAGCGGCGTTTGCGGCGGCAGCCGTTTCGAGTTCGCTTATAAGGCGGAATTGAAACAGGCCGCGCTGTTCCCCTATGTCCGGCAGCCCGCGCTTTGGTATCCGGCGGGGACGGGCGGGCAGCCCTTGTACGACGTGAAAGTTGCGCTCGTCGATTCGGACGGGAAAGAACGCGACGTTCGGACTTTTCGATTCGGCATACGACGCGTTGAACTTGACCGCGAGAACGGCGGCTTTTCGTTCCGCGTCAACGGCGTACCCGTCAAGGCGAAGGGCGCGAACCTCGCGCCGCCCGACGCGCTGCCGGCGCGGGGCGCGGGCAAGTTCCGCGGTTTGGCGGCGTTGCTGAAAGAGGCGAACTGCAACATGGCGCGGGTTTGGGGCGGGGGCGTGTACGGGAGCGACGGTTTTTACGACGCTTGCGACGAGGCGGGGATTTTGGTCTGGCAGGACGTTATGCTGGCTTGCCACATGTATCCGCAGGACGGGGATTTGTGCGCCCGCGTCCGCGCGGAGGTTGAAGCGGTCGCGCGGCGGATCCGCAACCACCCGTCGCTCGCGCTGTGGTGCGGCGGCAACGAGACGGACTGGAATTGGTTTTGCACGGGCGGGAACGCCGAAAACGACAAACTGACGCGCGGGGCGATTCCGGCGGCCTTGCGCGCCGCCGACCCCGACCGCCCTTATTACGAGAGCGCGCCCGCCTTTACCGGGGAATACACGCGCAAGCACGGCGGCGTTTTTTCGGAGGATTTGGAGCAAATCGAGCGGCAGCGGGCGGAATTGCCCGAGGAGCATTGGTGGTGGTCGCGCGGCGACTACCGCAAATTCGCGGCCGTAACCCACAAATTCATCGGGGAAACGGGGTACAGCGGGATGCCGCCGCTTTCCTCGATTCAAAAATTCATGCCGCCGGGCGAGGAGCGGCCGTCGCCCGACAACCCGCATTGGGCGGCGCACCTATTCCCGACCGACCCCTCGTGGGACGCGCCGGCGAAAAATTATTTCGGCGAAGTCCCGTTCAACACGGAGGATTTGATCCTCGCCACGCAGATCGCGCAAGCCGAAGCCTATAAATTCATCGCCGAGCGGATGCGGACGGACGGGAACAGGACGGGCGTGTTGTTTTGGACGCTGAACGAAGCCTGGCCCGAATATACGTCGGGCATGGCCGATTATTACGGGCGGCGGAAATTGGCGTTCCATTACGTCAAGCAGTCGTTCGCGCCCCGCCAGACCGTCATGACCGAAGACACGGAATCCGGCGAACTGAGAATCATAGTTTTGAACGACGGCCTTGACCCTGTGTCGGGCGACTATACGGCAAAGAACGAGCGCGGCGAGATTGTCGCGCGCGGCATTTTTTCGGTAGAGGGCAATTCCGCAACCGCGGTGGCGGCGTTGGGCAAGGGCGCGGGCCGATACTTTTACCTTTACGCCGATTTCGGCGGGGAAACGGTCTTCAACCACTTTATGCCCCTCGCTGCGCCCCGCGATTTCAAGGGCTACCGCGAGCATCTGAAAAGGGTCCTCGCGCGCGACGGTTTGACGGAAAACGATTTTATTTTATAGGCCGATTGCATTATTTTAGGATGCGGGACGCTTTTTTAATGCAGAATGCAGAATTTCGGATAGGGTTCATGAAAGCGGTGTTGCCTGTGTGTAAGAAACATAAAGCACACCCAAAGTTTCTTTTTCGACAAGTCAACAATTCTGCAGTCCGCATTCTGCATTTGAAACCGCCGCGCATATGCTTGCTATTGGAATAAAGTATGATATAATATAGTCTATCGCTTAAAAAAGCGCGGTATAATATAGTCT
>JAISFM010000250.1 GCA_031263605.1 Clostridiales bacterium
TTCCCGACAGGTCAACAATTCTGCATTCTGCATTTTGCATTCTGCATTAAGTAATGCCTGTGGGCAAGAAACTTAAATCATACCCCAAGTTTCTTTTTCGACAGGTCAACACCTATTACCTATTACTTATTACCTATTACCTAAAAACTTATCATTTATCATTAATCATTAACCAAGGTCGGGGTTCTTCACATCAACCGGAATGATATTTTCATCGGGTATCGCAAAAAATTTATTTGACAATTTACAAGTTTCGGAGTATAATAAAAAAAATACAATGCAGTCCGTTCAAAATTGAAACGGGGCTTGAATGAACTGCAAACAGAAAAACTGCATAAAAAACTTGTACCCAACGAGCGGCGAAATCGCGTAAGACCAGTTGATTTCACCCCGCTCGTTTTTTTATGCCGCAAAAGCACGGAGGTTCAACCGCTATGGAAAATACGGCGACGCTAAACAAAATGGGGACGGTCCCCGTCAAAAAACTTTTGCTCACAATGGGCTTGCCTATGATCGTGTCTATGGCCCTGCAAGCCTTTTACAATATCGTGGACAGTTATTTCGTCAGCGGTATGCCCGGCGCGGACGGCTTGCCCAACGCAGGGGAATGCGGGCTTGCCGCTCTGACGCTCGCGTTCCCCGTCCAAATGCTCATGATCGCCGTCGGCGTCGGTACCGGCGTCGGCGTCAACGCGCTCCTGTCCCGAAGCCTTGGACAAGGCGACAGGGAAAAAGCCGGCCGCATCGCCGGCAACGCTATCTTTTTGGGGCTTTGCACCTATGCGGCCTTTCTGCTCGTCGGGCTGTTCGGCGTAGGGGCGTACCTGCGCTCCCAAACAAACGACCCCGACATACTTCAAATGGGCGGGGAATACCTCGGCATTTGCGCGGTTTTCTCCTTCGGCGCGATCCTGTCCATGATTTACGAGAAACTGCTGCAAGGCACGGGGCGGACGGTTGTCTCCACCTGCGGCCAGTTGGCCGGCGCGGCGGCGAACATCGTCCTCGACCCCATTATGATCTTCGGGCTGCTCGGCTGCCCCGCCTTGGGCATTGCCGGCGCGGCCTATGCCACCGTTATCGGCCAAACCGTCACGTTCGCCGTCTACGCGCTCTTTTACCATATCCGCAACAAAGATTTGGATACCCGCTTTTCCCGCTTGAAGCCCGACGGAGCCGCCATAGCCGAAATCTATAAAATCGGCGTCCCCGCTATCCTCATGCAAGCCCTTATGTCCTTTACCGCCTATGGCGCGAACCTTATCCTCGGGCGCGTTTCCCCCGCCGCCGTAACCGCTTACGGCACCTATTACAAAATTCAGCAATTCGTGTTCTTTGCCGCTTTCGGCATGAACAACGCGCTGATCCCCATCGCCGCGTTCAACTACGGTATGCGCGACAGGCGGCGCGTCAACGAAACGATCCGTTACGGCATGGCCTATACGCTGGCGATTATGATACTTGGGGCGATCCTGCTGCAAGCCCTCGCAAAGCCGCTCATGGGCTTGTTCTCCCTGTCGGACGCAACCCTCGCGCTTTGCGTCGCGGCTATCCGCGTCATCACCGTCGGCTATCCGTTCGCCGGGGCGAACATCACCTATCAGGGCGTTTTTCAAGCGTTCGGAAAGGGCGTCCGATCGCTTGCCGTGTCCGCTTTGCGATTGGTCGTCGTCGCGCTGCCCGCCGCGTTTCTGCTCACGCTGTCGAGCCGCGCGGAAACCGTCGTCTGGTGGGCATTCCCGATTGCGGAAGGCTTTGCCCTTGCCGCCGCCGTTTTCCTCTTTCGGCGTTTGAAAAAAGAGAGGATCGATAGGGGAATGACAAATGACGGAGGGGGGCAAATGACGGAGGGAGGGCAAATGACGAATGACAAATGATGAATTGCGGTTTTAAGAAATTGGGCGCGTATGTTCCATAGGGGCAACCCGCACGAGGGATAACCACCCCGCCGCCGTTGGCGGCACCCCTCCGAGGGAGGGGAATTTATCGGCTTCGCTCAAAACGACATATATGCGCATACTGACATATATGCGCAATCGGATTGACAACTTTGCGCAATGTACTCTGTCCGACCCTATTCCCTATCCGCTATTCCCCTTTAAGTAAGGCCGGGATTTTCCACTATTTCAATCGTGATAAAATTGTTAAATAAACGGCAAAGTTGTGATATACTGTTAGGGTACAATTTTAGTCAAGGTTTTTAAGAATCGGTTGCGAAAATACCGAGAAAAGGAGCGAACGCAAAATGAAAATTTTAGTGGCGGACGACGAACAGAAAATACGGGATCTGCTGTCGGATTTTTTGAGCGGCGAGGGCTATAACGTCGTCGCCGCCGCCGACGGGCGCGAGGCGTTGGAAAAATTCAACGCCGACGAGGACATCGGATTGGTCATTCTGGACGTGATGATGCCGTTCTTAGACGGCTGGCGCGTCTGTAAGGAAATACGGAAAACCAGCAGGACGCCCATCATCATGCTGACCGCGCGCACCGAGGAAATGGACGAATTGGAAAGTTTCGAGAAAGGCGCGAACGACTACATACCGAAACCGTTCTCGCTGAACGTGCTGTTGGCGCGGGTGCGGGCGCGGACGCAACCCGAAAATGCCGCCGCGGGCGGGGAAATTTTGACCTATCACGAATTGAAAATCGACACCTCGTCGCATACCGTCGCGCTGAACGGCAAGGTGCTGGACTTGACAAGGACGGAGTACGAATTGATCCTGCTGTTGATCCGCAACAAGGGCAGGGTCTATTCGAGGGAACAACTGCTGACCCAAGTGTGGGGATACGATTACTACGGCGGCGACCGCACCGTGGACACGCACGTGGGGCGGCTGCGCGCCAAGTTGGGCGTCTTTGCGGAAAAGCATTTGACGACCGTGCGGGGGTATGGGTACAAGTTGGAAGGGTAAGGGGAAGGAGAAGGAATATGGATAGAGGACTATGGAAGATGGAAGAGGGTCGGTCGCGCGTTGCTCGCGCGGGGACAATCAATCGGTTGGGATTCTTCACTCACGGAAAGAATGACCAATTCGGGTGAGATTCTTCGCAGCAAACCGCGTGACAGGTTTTTGCGCAGTCAAAAAACCTTGGAGTGTACAAAGAGCGTCGATACCGGTCATTGCGAGGAGCGCGGAACGCGACGAAGCAATCTCTACCATGCAGGGGAACGCCCGCGCGCAATGTCACCCCGACCGACACTAATCACTAACCACTAACCACTAATCACTAAATCGGTGGGAGATTTCTCGACTTCGCTCGAAATGACAAATCAATTCACAATGCACAATGCACAATTGCGGTTGAGATTATTCACTCACGGAAAGAATGACAGAGAGGCGCGGGGCGTTCCTGTGTTTGGTCGAGATTGCCGCGTCGCGCTTCGCGCCCTCGCAATGACTTGTAGCGAAATTAAAAGGCGAGCGGAATTGCGATGGGTTTTTGCGGCAAACAAAGATAACAATTGATGATAGTAGCGGTGCTACAATCATCAATTGTTATCTTTGTTTGCCACAAAAAGACGCGCAAGGCTGCCGCAAGTTAATTTCGCTACAAGTCTAATGACCGGTAGCAATGCTATTTGTTCACTTCCCCCCGCGCGAGTAACGCGCGACCGACCCTCTTCCATCTTACATCTTCCATAGTCCATCTTCCCTCTTCCATAGTCCTCTATCCGAAACTTCTCAATTCTCACTTCTCACTTCTCAATTCCCTATTCCCTATTCCCTTAAAAAGAAATGGACGAAAACGAACGGGAACAACTCAACGACACGGAACCGGAAAAACGGGAACAAGGGCGGTGGTTCGGGATCACCGCGCGGCTGTTTGTCGCGCTGGCCGCCGCTTTGTGCGCGTTCGGCGGCCTTGTCGCCCTCGCTATGGAATACGTTTTCCCCCGCTTGAACGAAAGCGAGCAGGTC
>JAISFM010000345.1 GCA_031263605.1 Clostridiales bacterium
CCTTTCAAAAACTTTCAACATAGCAGGGAACGCCCCGCGCCCCTCTGTCATTCTTTCCGTGAGTGACGAATCTCGATGTCATTGCGTGGAGCGCGAAGCGCGACGCGGCAATCTCTACCGGACAGGGGAATGCCCCGCGCTTGTTGTCATTTCGAGCGAAGTCGAGAAATCTCCCACATAATTGCGCTCGAACCCTTGTCATTCTGAACGCAGCGGCCTATTAAAAATTCCCTAACGGCGGCGGGGTGGTTTAATCGAATGCAAAATGCAGAATGCAGAATTTCGGATAGGGCAAATTATGCGCCCAAAGTCCTTTATCCGCAATTCGTCATTAAACGGACATTTTTCTCATGTTTGCCCGTCAAGAAAGCCCAATAAGAAGAAAATAGTCCGACTTCAAGCAGAAACATCGGATAGAGTAGAAGGGAAAATGTCCGTACTGGGTCGATACCTCGCGGCTTGCCGCGTTGACTGATTAAACTATACTACTCTTAACCTACATGATACCCCGCCGCTTGCGGCGGGGAGTATTCGTTTGTCATTCGTCATTCGTCATTATAAAAATCGATTATGTATTTAGGAATTGATCTTGGAACGAGTTCGCTGAAAATCCTGTTGGCGGACGAAAACGGCAAGCCGGTTGACGGCGCGCGGGCGGAATACCCCGTGTCCTGCCCCCGCGCGGGCTGGTCGGAGCAGAGCCCCGACGATTGGTACGACGCTTTGCTGGCCGCGGTAAAGGAACTCGGCGCGCGGCGCGATTTGCAAGCCGTCCGCGCGGTCGGTTTCTGCGGGCAAATGCACGGGCTGGTCGCGCTGGACAAGGGCGGGAAAGCGATCCGCCCCGCGATCCTGTGGAACGACGGCCGCGCGGCCGAGGAATGCGAATACCTCAACGAAACGGTAGGCAAGGACAAACTTTTAAAATGGACGGGGAACATCGCCTATCCGGGCTTTACCGCGCCCAAAATTCTATGGCTCAAAAAGCACGAGCCGGAGCGTTTCAAACGGATTTCCAAAATCATGCTGCCCAAAGACTATCTCGTCTGGAAAATGAGCGGGGTATTCGCGGGCGACGCGTCCGATAATTCCGGCACGTTGTACTTTGACGTGAAAAACAAAAAGTGGTCCGCCGAAATGTTGGACATCATGGGCGTAGAATCGGGGCAACTGCCCAAAATATTTGAAAGTTACGAGGCGGTCGGCAAAATTGCCCCCGCGTTCGCGCGGGAAACGCGTTTGAATCCGAACGCGTTGGTCGCGGCGGGGGGCGGCGACCAAGCCGTCGGAGCGGTCGGCACGGGCACGGTGGGCGAGGGGGCGTTGAGCGTTTCCCTCGGCACGAGCGGCGTGGTGTTCGCTGGTTTGGACGCGTTTAAAGCGGCGGACGGCGGCCTGCACAGTTTCTGCCATGCGGACGGCAAATACCATCTGATGGGCTGTATGCTGTCCTGCGCGGCGAGCGTGGATTTTTGGCTGAAAAACATCCTGCGGACAAAGGATTTCGCCGCCGATGTCGCGGCAATCGGGGGCGCGAAAGCCGACGGGCTTTATTTCCTGCCCTACCTTGCGGGCGAGCGCAGCCCGATTAACGACCCGGGCGCAAAGGGCGCGTTTTACGGCTTGACGCTTTCCCATACCCGCGCGGACATGACCCGCGCCGTGGTGGAAGGCGTTTGTTTGGGCTTGAAAGACTGTTACGAGGCAATGAAAAAGTCGGGCGTCCGCGCAAAGTTCGCGGGCGTGATCGGCGGCGGCGCGAAGTCGCCGGAATGGCTGCAAATCCTCGCGGGTTGTTTGGGTTTGGAAATCCGCACGGTCGGCGCGGGCGAGGGCGGCGGTTTGGGCGCGGCGATTCTCGCCATGGTTGCGGACGGCGCGTATGAAAACGTGGAAAAAGCCTGCGGCGCGCTCATCGCTTACGACAAATCCTATTTCCCGACAAGGAGCGAAACGGACTGTTACGACCGGAAATATGCCGCCTATAAAACATTGGGCGGCGTCAAAACAGGGTAAGGCGCGAAAAGGGCAGAGCGGGAGCGAAGCGGTCAGGTCTCGTAGAGGTCGAGAATCTCCCCGTAAAACATCGTGTGAGGGGACGCGCCCTTGCCGTAGATTTCTTTGCTGATTTCGGGATTCAAACTTTCGGGCACGACCGAGGATTTATAAACGACGCGGCATTCCAAATGCAGTCCGCAGTCCGCGACGATATAGGTATCGACGCGGCGGGCTTTGGCGGGGTGGAGGTGCAGTTCGGAAAATTTATCGTGGTCGCGCCCGCTTAACGCGCCCGCCGCCGCCAGTTCCTTCATCAAGTCCTTGCGCGGCACGCTGATCGTAAACGCGCCCAATTCCTCGATAAGCCCGTAGGTATAGCGTCGGCTGCGAATCGGGACGATCGCCGTCGGCCGGCTCCAAAGCCGCCCGAACGTCCCCCACGACATCGTCGTCGTGTTGACCCGCGAGGAGCCCGAAGTCAAAAACAACCCCGACGTTCGCATCGCGTTGTAGATTTCCGATAGGTGTTTTTCAAGTTTGACCGCCATTCCGACCCCTTTAACAGAGTTGCAACGAAACCTCTCCGCGAAATCCTTACGGGCCTTTTCGTGTACGGGAAAGATAAAAATTTTGATGGCGGCGACGCTGCAATCCGCGATTTTTATCTTACCCGCACGCAAAAATCCCTCGTGAATCTTTTCGCGTTATAGGCTCGCAACAACTCTGACGCGGGGCGCAACACACAAATAATGCCGGCAAATGCCTGTCGGTATTTCTCGGCCGTTACTTGCGCGCCGCTCCCCTTTAACGCTATAACAAAATAAAGGAAAAAGAAAACCATCTTTTTCCCCTGTGATTTCTATTTTTTGTGCCCCATGCAGTGTTTGCCGCTTTTAAGAGTACCGCGCCGTTATTGTTCCCCGCCGAAAACCGCCGAAAATTGCTTGCAAGAGTTTGCGGTTTTTTTAAGGCGGCGTCGCCGAAAGCGGCGCGTGAAACGCGCAACCGCAACGCGGGTGAGCGTAGCGAACACGCTTTTGTTCTCCGCGTTTGGCGGCGCAAGCGAAAAGGCATAGGCGCGGCGCAAACGGGCGACGGCCGGCAACGCCGGCGAGGGCGCGCGGCAGAGTCGTTACGGAACCTAAACGCGAAAATCCCCGTAAGGATTTCAAGGAGTGGTTTCACAGCAACTCAAAATAAGGCTTGCGCAACCGAGGCGGCGGGTTGAGCCGCCGAACCGCTTGCGGTTTGCGGGGCGGGGCTTTGCCCCGCGGGACATGCGTTTATTCGGACAAGTCTTTTACTTTGTCAAACTCGTCCAAAATAATCTTGCGGATCATTTCGCGCGTCTCGGTGTTCAGCGGATGCACGATGTCCTTGTATTCGCCCTCCGGAGTTTTGCGGCTGGGCATGGCGATAAAATTGCCGTCGTTGCCGTCGATGACTTTGATGTCGTGCACGACAAAGCAATCGTCAATCGTAATCGACGCCACCGCTTTCAGTTTGCTGTCGTCTTTCTTGACTTTCCTGATCCGCACTTCCGTAATTTTCATACTTGCTCCTTTTCGTGAAAGCCCCCGATATTTGCGGGGTTTTCACCCTATTCTATTATATTACACTATTCATTAAAAAAATGCAATCTTTTTTTTCAAAATTCTTTTTTTGTCGTAAAAAATCGCGGGGAAAACTTTTTATAAAAAGTTTTCCCCGCGCCCCTTTCAAAAATTTTCGCCTTTTTTTGGGTACGGTTAGAAAGTTTTTGGGAAAGGCGCGGAAACCCTTTTTTTCAAAGGGTTTTCCACAAGCCTTATACTTCACTTCGTTCAGAATGGCGGGCGCGCCGCATATGATAATGCGTATGAATATCGCGGAAAATATCCGGCAAATCCATTTTGTCGGGATCGGCGGCGCAAGTATGTCGAAACTCGCGCGGGCGGCGGGCGAACAGGGCTATGCGGTTACGGGCAGCGATTTGCTTTGCGGCCCCGCTTTTGACGGGCTGGCGGCGGCCGGCGTCCGCGCGTATACGGGGCACCGCGCCGAAAATATCGGTAACGCCGATCTGATCGTCGCGACCGCCGCTATCCCCGCCGATAACCCCGAATTGCTCGCCGCCGCCGCCCGCAAGATCCCCGTGATGGGGCGCGCCGAATTTTTGGGCAGGCTCTGCGACGGGTTTCAAAGCGTGGCCGCGTTCGCCGGCTGCCACGGCAAGACGACCGCGTCGGGCATGGCCGGCTATATTTTGCAAAAAGCGGGCTTGCGCCCCGCGCTCCATATCGGCGGCGAACTTTGCAGGGACGGCGAAACGGAGGATAGGCGGGACGGTTTAGGAGCGGGGCGCGGCAGCGGACTTTGCGGGGGCGGCACGATGGGGGACGGCGCACAGGAGGACGGGCGGAACGGTTCGGGCGCGCGGCGCGGCGGGGAACTTTGCAGGGGCGACACGACGGGGCGCGGCGGGGCGCGTTCGGTCATGGTGGTCGAGGCCTGCGAATACAAGCGGGGGTTTTTGCAAATCCGCGCGGACTTTCCGGTGATCCTGAATATCGGCGCGGATCATTTGGACTGCTACAAGGATTTGCGCGAAATCAAGGGCGCGTTCGCGGATTTTTTGCGCGTCCGGCGGGCGGGCGGCGCGGTCATCGCCAACGGCGACGATCGGAATACCGCCGACGCGCTGCGCGGGGCGGGGTGCGGCGCGGTTCTGTTCGGGTTCGGCAAAAATTGCGAGTACCGCGCGCGGGGCCTCTCGGAGGAAGGCGGCCGCTTTTCGTTCGACCTGTATGAGCGCGGCGAGAAACTGGCGCGGGCGTCCTTGGGCGTGCCTGGGCGCCACAACGTCTATAACGCTTTGGCCGCCGCCGCCGTCGCACGGCGGTACGGCGTGACAAAGGCCGCCGTCGCCGCCGCGCTGTGGGATTTCGCCGGTATGAAAAGGCGGTTCGAGTACCGCGCCGAAGTGAACGGCGCGAAAATCTTTCACGACTACGCGCACCACCCCGACGAGATCGCGGCGGTTTTCCGCGCGGCGCGGCTGATGAAGCCCGCGCGGCTGGTCTGCGTGTTTCAGCCGCACACCTATTCGCGGACGAAAAATTTACTGAATGAATTTGTTCGGGTTTTGCGTTTGGCGGACGTCGCGGTGATCGCCGACGTTTACGCGGCGCGCGAAACGCCCGACCTGTCGGTCAGCGGCCGAATTTTGTGCGGCAAAGTGAACGGGGCGGGAAGGGGCGCGAAAAAGGCGTGTCGGTATTTCCCTTCGTTCGGGGAAATCCGGGAATTTTTGAGCGGGGAATTGAAGCGCGGGGATTTGTGCTTGGCGTTAGGCGCGGGGGATATCGACGGATTGTATGGAATTGAGAATTGAGAATTGAGAAGGTCGGTCGAATTTCCGCCGGAGCAAGCCGGTCGGCGGGCAAGAAACATACAGCATACTAAAAGTTATTTCTTGCGTCAGCATCCGACACTTCTCAATTCTCAATTTTCAATTCTCAATTTTCAATTCTCAATTTCCTTCTCAATTTCCCTGTCCGACGCTTCTCACTTTCTTTCCTTCCCTCATCGTATTTCCTGCGTCGCGAAAATGTACGCGTCGCTGCTGCCCGCCGCCATGTAATCGCAAATATTCAACATGTTTGGGACCATACCAAAAAACATAAACAATTCCTCCCGCAAAATAGTATTTCTCATTGCGCGCGAATTTATAATAAAAATATGGAAACGGCCGCTCGATACCGCTCCGCCGCTACTCCCATAGAAAAGGGGAGGGGACAAAGAGCGTTGAATATAAACGCGGCAATCTCTATATAAAAAGGCGCGTTTCGCGTTTTGTAGAGATTGCTTCGTCGCTCACCGCGTTCGCTCCTCGCTGCAACTCTAATGGCCGGTATCAACGCTTTTTGCCCACACCCATAGAAAAGTTGACCGTATCGGCAAAAAATGATATAATGTGCGCATGAAAGTTTGGCAGATTAAGGCTCCCAACTCCGTCGGCTTGCAGGAAGTGCACGAAAACATCACGCCCGACACCGTCAAGGTCAAATTGACGCAATGCGTCCTCGCGGGCTCCGATTTGCAGAGCCTGCGCGGCTTGGCCGATACGCCCTACCCGTTCGTCCCCGGGCGGCTGGGCGTCGGCGTCGTCAGCGAGGCCCCGGACGACGGCCTAAAACGCGGGCAGCGCGTCGCCGTCGAGCCCTATATCCCTTGCGGCGAATGCGCGGCCTGCCATACCGACCCCCGCCAATGCCTCGACTTTGCGATCATGGGTCGGAACGGCGACGGCCTTCTGCGGGATTTCGTCGTCCTGCCGAAATACTGCCTCTTTCCGCTCCCCGACCAAGTCAGGGACGACGAAGCGGTCTTTACCGATTATATCGCCCTCGCCCTGAAAGCGCTCGACCGGCTGGGCATCGAGCCGGGGCAGCACATCGCGGTTCTCGGCGCGTCCCCGATCGGCTTGATCGCCGCGAGTTTGGCGATCTATTACCAGTGCGTGCCGATCCTGATCGACGGGCGGCAGGAGCGGCTGGACGCGGCGCGCGACAACGGCGTGTATTATACCGTCAACTCCAATCTGACCGACGTCAACAAAAGGGTGATCGAGATCACCGGCGGCCGCTTGTGCGAGCGCAGCGTGTTCTGCATGGCGGGCGGCGAGGCCCCGCAAAAGGCGTTGAGTTTGACGATGAAAACCGGCAGGGTCGCCTATGCCGGATACCAGCCCTTTAACGAGACCTGCAACGTCAACATCATCGACACCGTGACGAAATCGCTTTCCCTCGTCGGCGTGTCGGACGGCAGGGGCTATACCGCCCGCGCGATCAACATGCTGGCCAACGCCGCCGTCAATATTAAGGACGTCCTGCCCGCCGGCGTGCCCTTCGACGCCGCCGGCTCCGAACTGCTCCGCGCTGCCGCGTCGAATTATTATCTGGGAATGCTGATCAATATTACGGTTTAAGGGAAATTGAGAATTGAGAATTGAGAATTGAGAAGTGTCGGACAGGGAAAGTGAGAATTGAGAAGTGTCGGACAGGGAAATTGAGAATTGAGAATTGAGAATTGAGAAGCGTCGGATGCCGGCGCAAAAAATAACTTTTATTATGCTGTATGTTTCTTGCCCGCCGGCCGGCTTGCTTTACGGTAATCTGACCTTAACTTCTCAATTCTCACTTTTCACTTTTCAATTCAAATCCCCGCCGGCCGGCTTGCTTTACGGAAGCCCGACCTTCGCTTCTAAACGCTGTCGCCCCGATATCCCTATCATTATCCTTTACATTTTGTTTTTAATATTCTATAATATTCCGTATACTTGGTTAGGAGACGGGAAGGGAGTGTACAAATAGCGTTGTTGCCGGTCATTGCGAGGAGCGCGCAGCGCGACGCGGCAATCTCTACAAAACACGAAACGCGCCTTTAAAAATAATCTTGCTCCAAGGAGAATCGGGAAATGTCCGAAACGAAAACTTTGAAACAATATTCGGCCGATGTGATCGTTTGCGGCGGGGGCGTCGCGGGACTGCCCGCCGCGCTTGCGGCGGCGCGGGAGGGTATGCGCGTAATCGTCGTCGAAAAAGGCGCGAGGATCGGCGGCGCGCCGGTCAACAATCTGATCCAATGCTTTTGCGGGCGGCCTTTTCACGGAATCTGCTTGGAACTGATCCGCAAAATGAAGGCTTTAAGCCAAGATTATATGTACGGCTTCGAGCCGCGCAGCCAAACGAAAAATTGCTTCCGCACGGGCGACTATGTTGTTGCGTGGAGGCAAATGCTGGCGGGGCTGCCGATTCAAATCTTTACCGAACAAGAGGTTAAACGCGCCGTTCTTCGGGCGGACGGCGGTATAGAGCGGGTTGAAACCGACACGGCGGCCTTTCAAGGCAAGGCGTACATAGACGCGACGGGCGACGCCGCCTTGGCCGCGCTGACGGCCTGCAAACTGGCGATGGGGCGGGAGGCGCGCTCACAGTACGGCGAGCCCTTTGCGCCGGAAAAGGCCGACGGGGCGGTGCAGCGCTGCACGTTGATGTATGTGCTTCGCCGCCGCCGCGAAAACGAATACGGCCCCGCGCCGAATTGGGCCGAGTACAGTAACGAGGAATATTTGATGTGGGGGCCGACCGTCGTCGTCAAAAACCCTCTCGATGCCGAGGAGATGAGCGAAGCGACGCAAAAAGCCTACGACCTCTTTTTGGAACAGCAAAAGGAGTGGGAAGAAAAGGGGTTCTTCGTCGCGGATGTCGCGCCGCGGCTGGGCGTGCGCGAAACGCGCCGCATCGTGGGCAACCATGTATTGAACGCGCGGGAGTTGCTGAACGGCGTCCGTTTCCCCGACGCGGTCACGGTCGTGCGCGACACGGCGATCGATCCGTGGGATCCGGACGGCAATCCTTTCCATGATCAAGACAAACAGGAGGCGTGCCTCTTAAAGCCCTATGAAATCCCCTACGCGAGCATGGTAACCGACGCGGTTCCCAATATGGTGGTCGCCGGCCGCTGCATTTCGGCGACTCACATCGTCAACTCCTCGCTGCGGGTCATGCCGCTTTGCATGGCGACGGGGCAGGCCGCGGGGATCGCGGCCTCGATCGCGTCCGCCGCGGAGGGAAACGCGCTGAAAATTGACGTCCGACTATTGCGCGAAAAGTTGACGGAAGCGGGCGTGCGCGTATCGGCCGACAGCGGCAAGGACATGTTCGAGGGATAGCAAGCCCCCCCCCCCTTGCGCCGGATCGGCGGCGAGAGCCCGTCAAGACGGTGCCGGCGGTCGCGTTATACCCTTTCCTGACCGGCGGCGGCGTCGTCTTATGCGCGGTGCGGCAACTCGCAATTCCAAACGACGGGACGGTTCTTATGCCCAAAGAATAGGCGTAACGCCGTCCGTGTCGTAATGCCAATGCGACCCGTCCGCAAGCGCGGTTCCGGAATAATAGTATCTTGTTGCCGCTTTAAGATTGTCATTATACATATTGATTGTTATACCGTTCCAATCGCTTACAGTCGTCGGTTGTTCGTCATAGTAGCCGCCGTAATAAACTTTCGCCAGAGCGGAACAATACGTAAACGCCGAATAGTCGATTTTCGTCACTTTTTCTGAAATCACGATGCTTTGTAAATTTTCGCCCCCTTGAAACGCCCCCGAATTGATAGTCGTTACGCTTTTGCCCGAGTTCACGCTTACCAAGCCCGAGCAATTTCTGAACGCGTCAATGCCGATGACGGTCACTCCTGTTCCTATCGTAACGGTAAGCAAGCCGCTGCAACCGTAAAAAGCCTCGTTGCCGATACCCGTAACGCCGTCCGGTATGACGATGCCGGTCAGTTTATTGCAGTTTTTGAATGCGGCGGCACCTATGATGCTGCCGGTTAAGGTATTCGGCAATGTAATGTTTCCGCTAATAGCCTGCGGTACAAACTGAATAACGGTTTTCAACTTGTTGTACAGTATGCCGTCCTGACCGGAAAAAGTCGCGTTTCCCGAATCGACCGATATGCCGCTTAACCCGCTGCAACCGGTAAACGCGTCGTCCGACCAACTATTTAGCCCGCTTCCTATCGTTATCGCCGTCAGCCCTGTGCAATTGTAAAAAGCCCGCGAGCCTATACCGGTTACGCTGTCGGGTATCGATACGCCGCTCAATTTGTTATTCCCCTGAAACGCGTATTCGCCTATGCTTTTGCATTTGCTGCCGCCGACGAATATAATTTCCGCTACCCCGCCGCCGATTCCGTCTGCTATTGCGCCGTAAAACATATAGGCGGGAATTTTCGTTACATTCGCGCCGACGGTTAACCGTAATCCCGCGCTTGTGCCGGCCCGCATAAAAGGCAACTGCCCGTCGGTATTTGTGAAATCCGCGCACGCCGTCGCGTTATAAATTATATCCGTTAGACCCGTGCATTTTCCAAAGGCTTCCTTGCCGATACCGCTTACGCTTGCCGGTATTGTAACGCTTGTTAAACCGCCGCAATTATAGAAGGCGTTTGCGTTGACGGTTGTTACATTGCTTGGAAATTCAATATTAGTCAATCATCAATTTTTATCTTTGTTTGCCGCAAAAATCCATCGCAACACGCTCTTTGTACACTCCCAATCCATCAAACACTTTGTACACTCCCAATCCATCAAAATACCTTGACATTATAAAAAATGTGTGGTATAACATATATGAAAATAAAACATGAATACGGTCAAAGCATGTTATATAGTACATATATGATAAAGCAATGCTTTGCGCGGAAAAGGAAGGTCATGATGAAAAAAAGGTTTCTTTCACTTTTTGCAACCGGATTGCTGCTGCTGCCGCTCGCGCTGTCGGGCTGCGGGCCGAAAGAGCCGCCGAAACCGGTGCGCGCGCCCGAAACGCCCGCCGAGTACGCGCTGAAAGTGGATCGAATGTTTACCGCGGATCGGGAAAACCCGCTGGGCATCGACATCGAAACGCCCGCGTTTTCGTGGCGGCTGTCCTCCAACGCGCAAAACGACAGGCAAACGGCTTATCGGGTTTTGGCCGCGGCGACGGAGGAGGAACTGAACAAGGAAAACGGCGCGTACCTTTGGGACAGCCAAAAGGTGTCCAAAGAGGAGCCGTTCGGCGTTATGTACGCCGGCGCGCCGCTGCAATCCCGCCAAAAGGTTTTTTGGAAGGTGATGGTCTGGGGCGCGGACGACAAGCCCTCGCCGTGGAGCGGCGTCGCCACCTTTGAAACGGGGCTGTTCGCGGCGTCCGACTGGGACGCGAAGTGGATCGGGCGTTTCGACATATCCACGTCCGTCATGACGAACGCCTTCGCGCCCGTCACCGCGCGGTACGCGCAAATGAAAGTCACGTCGGTGGGGCCCAACCCCGCCGTCGAGGGCTCGAACAGGCTGCAAATCATGGAGTGGGAGATTTACAACAGCGCGAACCCGTCGGTCAATCTTGCCGCGAATAAAAAAGTCTCGTCCACCGACGAGCACAATACGTCCGGCTCGGGCGGGTGGGCGTCGGTCAACCTGACGAACGGCGCGTTGGGCGACGGCTATTCCTCTGCGCCCCTTTCGGGGCGCGACATTGCCGCAAACCCCGTATACGTTACGATAGATCTGGGAGCGGAAACGACCTTCGACACCTTTACGCTGTACGGCAGGACGGACGAGTTGGCCGCCGACCAAAGGACGTGCCCCAACTATCCCGCCAAATACGACGTATTGACTTCAAATACCGGCGATAATTTCTCGACGCACGCCGCCGCCGTTGCCGTAACCGCGCCGTATGTCAACAAGGTTGCCGTCAGCGGCCTGCCGCTGTTCGCAAAGGACTTTTCCGTCCCGTCCGGCATACAAAAGGCGCGGCTGTACATCGCGGGTTTGGGGCTGTACGAGGCGAGCGTCAACGGCAAAAATGTGGCGGACACGGTGTTCGATCCGGGCGAAACGCTGTACTCGAAGGCGGTTCAATACGTAGCCTACGACGTGACGGATTATTTGAAAACGGGCGGCAACACGGTCGGCGTGACGCTCGGCAACGGCGTTTACAACATCGGCAACCCGCCGGAAAAGTACCATAAATACGGCATGGAAAGGACGGGCGAACTGAAATTCATCGCGCAATTGGAGATAACCGACAAGAACGGCGGCGTTGCGAAAGTCGTGTCCGACGGCACGTGGAAACACGCGAGCGGGCCGATCGTTTCGTCCGACTGGTACGGCGGCGAGGATTACGACGCGAGGCGGGAACTCGACGGGTGGGACAAAGGCGGTTACGACCGTTCCGACTGGTACGCCGCCGGCGTGACGGGCGCGCCCGGGGCTTTGCGCGCCCGCAACACGACGCCCCTGCGGGTCACCGGGGAAATCCGGCCGAAAGAGGTCAGGGAACTTCCCGACGGTTCC
>JAISFM010000349.1 GCA_031263605.1 Clostridiales bacterium
CTATGTAAAAAGGCGCGTTTCGTGTTTGGTAGAGATTGCCGCGTCGCGCTTCGCGCTCCTCGCAATGACAAAAGCGGCGTTTGCGCTCCTCGCAATGACCCCGTATTCATTTCGTTGCAACTCTAATGACCGGTAAGCAACGCGGTTTTTACACTCTCTTATGCGGGGGAGTGGCCGAACAGCGTTGATACAGTATTAGAGGTTACGGGGGCGGGATTTTTGAACGGCATGTCAAAAGGGGCACCGCCGCTCGGCGGAGGGAACGCATAGGGATATATTATTCAGTTGCCAAAGAGCGAGGACCCGGATAGAAAAATTACAATTTCAGTATATCATGGGATTTTCGGAATGTCAATACTTTGATGACCGGTTTGCGAATAAATGTTTTGAGTGTTTTAGCGGGTTCAACTTTTTTCAATGCACAATGCACAATTATAGTCCACAGTGCACAGTGCACAGTTGCGGTCGAGTTGTTTTGGGAACCACCCCGCCGCCAAAGGCGGCACCCCTCCGAGGGAGGGGAATTTTTTAACGGTGGGCGATTTCTCGGCTTCGCTCGAAATGGCATGGGGGTGCGCGTTCGGAATGAGAGAGGAAAGCGCGGGGCGTTCCTCTGTTCGGTAGAGATTGCCGCGTCGCGCTTCGCGCTCCTCGCAATGACACGCGGGGCGTTTGCGTTCCTCGCAATGACGCCGTATTCATTTCGCCGCAACTCTAATGACCGGCAGCAACGCGGTTTTTACACCCCGCCGCTTTATTTTTTTAGCGTTTCGGTTTCGTCAAATCGTAACTCATGTCGATAAACCGGAGCAATTCCCTGTCCGGCACGTCGCCGCCCGGCGTAACCGTGTTCCAATGCGTTTTGTTCGTATGATAGCCCGGTATCACGTCGCGGTACTGCTCCCGCAAAAAGACGGCTAGCCCCGGCTCGCATTTCAAATTGACGCACAGACGGCCGCGGTGCTCATAGATAAAGGCGAACGATTTGCGGCTGCCCTTGTGCCTCATCACCGTCCAATTTGAATCGTCGAACGGATAATCCTCATAGGCGCCCTGCCGTTTCAGGCAGTATTCAATTATATCTTGTTTAAGCACAACTCACTTATCCGACACCACGTTGACGGTCATCTTGACCGTGACCCCCGCGTACAGCCGCGCCTCGACGGTATAGCGGCCGGCGCTCTTGATCGGCTCGGCCAAAAGAATCTGCTTTTTCTCGACCGCCGGATACCCCGCCGCCGCCAACGCGGCCGCGATGTCCGCGCCGTTGATACTGCCGAAAATCTTGCCGTTCTCGCCGCATTTGACCTTGACATCCACGGCGGCGGTCTTCAACCGCTCGGCCATCGCGCGGTAAGCCTTCAATTCCTCTTCCTTGCGGCGCGCGTCGGCGGCCTTTTTCGCCTCGGCGTTCTTGACCGCGCCCGCGCTCGCCGGTTCGGCCAGATTATTCTTGAACAGATAATTGACCGCGTACCCGTCGCTCACGTTGACGATGTCGCCCTTTTTGCCCTGCGCTTTTACGTCTGTTTTCAATACGACCTTCATAACCGCTCCTTCTGAAATTTTGCGGGAAGACCCTTTTCAAAAAAGTTTTCCCGCGCCACTTCCCAAAAAATTTTTGCCTGTTTACACAAAAGCCTGCCTATATATTATATAGGCAGGCCTTCAAACGCAATCCGCATCGCGCCCCGTCTATGCCGACAGCCTAAACGGTCAATAATGAATGCAGCATCTTCATCCACACCTGCGTATACCGCAACGGTATGTTGACGTCGTTGTAGAATTTCATCGTGTTGATCTTCATGCGGCGGGCCATCTCCGCGCGGTAATTGACCGGCAGTTTGATCGAGTTTTTCTTGGCGTATTCCTCGATTTGGCTGATCAGCGGAACCTTATGGCTGTACTCGAAGCCCTCGCCCAACGTTTCGCGCAGGTACACGCGCGAGAAAATCTCCACAAAATTGGAGGGCATGATGTCCTCGACATAAACCGCCTCGTCCATGAAGTCCGAAATCGAGAACACCTTGTGTTTTTCGTGTTTATAGGTGCCGCGCAAGAGCCGCTCCTTGATCCGGCGCGAATTTTCGTCGGAGGCCAACAGCACGACCGGCAAACTCTCGTCCGCGCTGAAAATTTCGGTGGCGGCATCGATGCCGTTCGCGCCCGTCGAGAAAATCAAGGTCTCGTACACGGTGTTCAGCCGGCCTTTGGCGCACAGCACGTTTTTGATGATTTGCAGGTACGACATGTCCTGTTCGTCCATCACCACGATCGGCAAGCAGCCCGCCAACGCGCTCTCGGCCAAGTGCATCGCCAACGAGGCCTGCACGGCGAACAACGATTCCTCGTTGCTGCGGTCGCTGTTGATCCGCAGGATCGGGCTCAATTTGGTATGGCCGGTGCTGTCCTTATAGACGACGCGCGCGCGGTTCATTTCCGATACCGGCAGCATGTAGGACGTGTGGGTGTTGTACATGATTTGCGTGAACTTGCCCAATTCCATAAAGAAGTTGGCCAATTTCCGCTGCGTCAAGGGATGCAACGCGGCGCCGGCCTCGTCGAACAGCAGGATCGCGTTCTCGAAGTCCTGTTTGGCCGAAACCGAAAACGACAGGAACAGCGCGAAGAAACGGCGGAAGCCCGTGCTACGGTTCTCCAATAAGTATTGCTTGCCCGACGCATCCACGATTTTGATCTGAACGCCTTTCTTATAGACCTCGTAGGCGATCGTCAAATCGTTGTTGCCCCACCATTTGCGAAATTCCTCGTTGAGGCTTTGGAAACCGCGGGTGAAACGGTCCCTGAACAAGGGGACGTTGTTGAAAATGATGTCGAAATCGACGTCCTTTTCGGGCAGTTGCGAGAAATCGCCGTAGGCCTGTTGCAACGACTTGATCAGGTTGCTCTGCCAAATATCGAGATAATTCAATAGGTTGGCGTAAATGCTCTCGCGCTGGGTCAAGTTCTGGGATTTTTTATAGCCCGCCAATTTATAGGCCAAAGCGACCAGATTGATGTCGCTCTTGACCTCGGTAACCTCCTGAAAATACAGGAACACGGGCAGGCGCGACAGCACCAAGGTGATGACGTTTTCCCAATCGTCCTCGTCGAACTGGTCGAGAAGGTCGAGGTTATACATCCCGCCGTAGGTTTTGGATATGTACAGAGTTTCCACGGCCGTGTACCGTTTCTTGCACATGACCGAAAGCAGTTTGTTGAGTTCCTCGTCCACCGAGAAAATCGCCTCGATAAAGACGCGATCGTTGATTTCCGGCAGCAATTCGGCTTCGCGGTCGATCGGAACGTCGTCCTTCAAGATGATACGAGCCATCTTGCCGACGTTGCTTTTCAGTGTCGAGCCGGTTTGGAACTCGCGGTGCGGATCCATCAGTTTCATCAACGCGAGCAAGAGCGTCGTCTTGCCGGACTCGTTGGAGCCCACGAACGCCGTGATCTGCTGGCAGTCGATCCAATCCGAGTCGATAACCGCGCGGAAGTCCTTAACCCTAAATTTTAAAAGATTCATGACCTTGAAACCCTCGATTTATAATTGCAGTATAGATATACGGTTCATTCAAATGGAAACGAGCCTTGAATTGAGTTGGATTTTCGAGTTAAAAGGTCGGCGTTTCAGAGCATTAAGCGTACCGGCGGTATGCAAAACGCTCTAAAACCGACGGCTTTTAATTCGAAAAGACAATGCAAGAACGGCTCGTTTCAATTTGAATTAACAATAGTATACCACATAAATTCTTTCAAGTCTATCGTTTGAACGGCGTTTTTAGCAAAATAGCGACAAGTTCCCACAAATTTTATGCGAAAAATGTCGTTTCAACGATACAATATATTTTTAGTTTGCCCGAAAATCGGTTTTCTAACAACGGGAAAGTTTTTTAGCGGCGCATTTGCCCGCGACGGAGCCGTTGCGAAACCTAATGACAAATGACGAATTGCGGATAAGGAATAAGAGCGCGACAATCTGAAAAGACGCGCAAGGCCGCCGCAAGCCCGACAGAGTTGTTGGGGAGTGGACAAACCGCATTGCTCATAAACGCGGCATGTCATTGCGAGGAGGACGCGTAAAGCGTCTGACGAAGCAATCTCTATATAAAAAGGTGCGTTTCGTGTTTGGTAGAGATTGCCGCGTCGCGCTTCGCGCTCCTCGCAATGACCGGCAGCAATGCGGTTTGTACACTCCCTGACATTGCGCGCGGGCGTTCCCCTGTCCGGCAGAGATTGCCGCGCCGCGCTTCGCGCTCCTCGCGATGACAAATTACCGACGGCTTGCGGCGAAGTTACTTCAATTCGCAAACCGCGCCGGCGTCCTTGAATTTCGCTTGCGCTTCCTGCGCGGCGGTCTTGTTCAAGCCCTCTTTGATCGTGCTGGGCGCGCCGTCAACCAACGCTTTCGCCTCGCCCAAGCCGAGGCCCGTGATCTCGCGAACCGCTTTGATGACGTTGATCTTGTTCGGCCCGATCTCTTTGAGGACCACCGCAAATTCGGTTTGCTCCTCGACGACGGGCGCGGCGGCGGCGGCTCCCGCGGCGGGCGCGGCGGACACCGCGGCGGCGGACACGCCGAACTCGGTTTCGAGCAGTTTTACCAACTCGTTCAGTTCCATCACGGACATTTCCTTGATTTGTTTCAGCATTGCTTGTAAATCAGCCATTATAGTGTTCTCCTTAACATTATTATTATTTTTATTTATGAGTTTGCTTTGTTTGTTTTGCGGGAAAAACTTTTTTCGCATAAGTTTTTCCCGCGCTCTTTTCAAAAAACTTTTACATTTTTTAAACCGCTTGGCTGTCGGCCGCGGCATAGATGCGAGCGAGACGAGGAACGCAAAAATTTTCGAGGGGGAGCGCAGCAAGGCCCGCGCGGCCCCGATAAAATTTTTCGCGCGGCAAAGTACCGCGAAGTATATACGCCGTTATTTTTGGGCGATTTGATCCAACGCAACCGCCAACTTCCTCGTCGGCGCGGTGAGCATGGCGAGCAACTGCGCGATCAGCGTTTTCTTGTCGGGGATTGCGGCCAACGCTTTGACCTGTTCCACGCCGATGGCTTTGCCCTCCAAAAGGCCGCCCTTGACGCTCATCTTTTTGGTGGCGTTGATGCTGTCCACGATGATCTTGGCGGGCGCGACGAGGTCGTCGTATCCGAACGCCACAGCCGTGGGGCCGTTCAATTTATCGTCCAGATCCTTAATCCCCAAATCGTTCAGAGCGCGGCGCACGAGCGTGTTCTTTAAAACCTTGTACTCCACGTTCTCCTTGCGGAACGCCCGGCGCAACGCCGTGTCCTCGCTCACCTTGAAGCCGCGGTAGTCAATCAAAACGACGGACACCGCTTTTTTGAGTTTCTCGCCGATTTCGACCGCTTCCGCTACTTTCTTTTGCTTCGATTCGGAAATTTTATTCGCTTTTTTCTTTTCCGGCATTGTGTTCACCTCCTGTTTTGTTCGGTTCGGTTTTTGGTTTTGGTTTTTAGTTTTTGGTTTTTGGGGAAAACTTTTTAAAAAAAGTTTTCCCCAAACCCTTTTCAAAAACTTTCATGCTTTTTGCTTTCCGCGCGCCCGTCGGGCTTGTTGTAAAAGGCGGGCGGAATTGCGGCGGGGTTTTGCGGCGGACACAGACGCGCGCGGCCGTTTCGCAACATGCCCATTGGAAAAGCCCGTGCGGGATCGAACTGCGCACGGGCTTTATCGGCCTGTTTCGTTCGACCTCGGCAAGGCTTACCGTATAAACGCGCTTGCTGTCTGCGGTCCCGCGCCCCGTTCGCCCTCGCTCGGAAAATGTACGCATTTTCCTCGTTCAACGCTCGTTGCGCGCTCTTTTGCGCCCGCGCGCGGTTTTTTGCGTTTAAAAAACCGGTCAGGCTTTAATCGGTCACACCTTGAATTTAACGCCCGGCCCCATCGTGCTCGCGCCCACCACGCTCCTTAAATAGATGCCTTTCGCGGCGGCGGGCTTGGCCTTGACGACGGCTTCCATCAGCGTGTTGTAGTTCTCTATCAGTTTCTCCGCGCCGAACGACTTTTTGCCGATCGCGCAATGAATGATCGCGGTCTTGTCCAAACGGTACTCGACCTTGCCGGCCTTGGTGTCCTTGACTGCCTTTGCTACGTCCATCGTTACCGTGCCGGACTTCGGGTTGGGCATCAAACCCTTGGGGCCGAGAATCTTCGCTACGCGCCCGACTTGCCCCATCATGTCCGGCGTCGTGATGCAGACGTCGAAATCCACCCAGTTCTCGCCCGCGATTTTGGCGACGATCTCCTCCGCGCCGACCATGTCCGCGCCCGCCGCCAACGCCTCGTCGGCCTTCGCGCCCTTCGCGATCACCAAAATACGGATTTTCTTGCCCGTCCCGTTGGGGAGCACCACCACGCCGCGCACCTGCTGGTCGGCCTGTTTGGGGTCTACGCCCAACCGGATATGCAGTTCGACCGATTCGTCAAACTTCGCTTTCGCTGTGTCCAAAATCAGTTTGAAGCCCTCGGTGGGCTCATAGAGTTTCTGACGTTCGACCTGCTTCGCGCTTTCCCTGTAAATTTTACCGTGTTTCATCTCCGCGCCCCCCCTTAACCTTCCACCGTGACGCCCATGCTGCGCGCCGTGCCGGCGACCATGCTGACCGCCGCGTCCAAATCCGCCGCGTTCAAGTCGGGCATTTTCAACTTGGCGATCTCTTCGAGTTGCGCGCGGGTGATCTTGGCCACTTTGTCCTTGTTGGGCTTGCCCGAGCCGCTCTCGATTTTACACGCTTTCTTAATGAGGACGGGCGCGGGCGGCGTTTTCAGTATGAACGTAAACGAACGGTCCGCGTAAATGCTGATGACGACCGGAATGATCAGGCCGGCTTGCGCGGCGGTCTTTTCGTTAAATTCCTTTGTGAACGCGGGAATGTTGATGCCGTGCGGCCCGAGCGACGAGCCGACCGGCGGGCCGGGGGTCGCTTTGCCCGCCGGCAATTGCAGTTTAACGACTGCCGTCAGTTTCTTTGCCATTTTCTTTCTTTTACTCCTCGAATAAAATTTATTTATTCAATCGCGGTGGTAACGGCCTTGATTCCTCGCGGCCTCCCGAATTGATTTCTTTCAGTTTTTAGTTATAACTTCTCGACCTGTATCAGTTCCAACTCCACCGGCGTCTGCCGCCCGAACATGGACACGCACACGCGGATTTTTTGGTTGGGCGCGTCCACTTCCTCGACGTCGCCGATGAAACCCTGCAACGGCCCGTCAACCACTTGAACCTTGTCGCCCCGTTTGTAGTCGCTTTCGATCGTGACCTTTTCGAGGCGCATACGCTTGATGTCGTCCTCGTCGAGGGGCGTGGGCTTGCCCTGCGGCCCGACGAAACTGGTCACGCCGCGCGTGTTGACGATCAAGTGCCACAAATCGTTGGCGTAGCGCATTTTCAAAAGGACGTAGCAAGGGAACATTTTCCGCTCGACGATGACGCGCTTACCGTTTTTTTCCTCTACGACCTCCTCGGTGGGGGTCTGTATATCGAGTATCCGCTCTTGCAGGTTGTTCTTTTCGATCATCTTCAGGATATTGTCCTTGACGATGTTCTCATACCCGCTGAACGTAAAGACGACGTACCATTTCGGTTCCAATGCACTTATATCGATGACCGCGTTATTATTCATTTCCGTTTCATTAACCGGGCATTTTTCTTTGAGGGCGCCCGCTTTACTACTCTTAAACTTACATGCTCCC
The DNA here is from genome assembly GCA_031263605.1 of Clostridiales bacterium. Lineage (GTDB taxonomy): Bacteria > Bacillota > Clostridia > Christensenellales > DUVY01 > BNZQ01. The sequence continues at coordinate 7,731 of JAISFM010000349.1, forward strand.
CCTCCGCTTGCGGCGGGGCGGATTTATTGTATCGCGAAGTATATATGCCGTTCTTTTATTCGCCGGGGCGCCGTGCCCCGCGGCATTATACCGGCGCTTGCGGGAACAGCAACTGATAGAGTTGCGACAGCCCGAGATCGAACGCAAAGATGATCACTAAAAAGAACAGCACGACCCCCAGCACGATGCTTGTTTGTTTCATGACCTTGGGGAACGCGGGCCACGACACTTTTTTGAGTTCGGCGAACGTTTCCTTGAAACGCCGCCCGAT
>JAISFM010000215.1 GCA_031263605.1 Clostridiales bacterium
TGGGAATTGCCACGCTTATTCGCTATTTGCATATGCTGTTTATGTGCTTTTTGCGCTAAAATAATTTAATGCGTAAACCCTGCTGCTTGTGGAGTGTACATATAGCAAGTGCACCGAAGGTTGTCCGGTATATTGCGACGTGATATTCCCCGGCAAACACATACGCAACGTACACGACAAAAAAAGACACGCACGATGTTGAAAGCGTAAATGCGGACTTGCGCACCTACATAGCGGGTCTTGCGTGGCGCAGCCGTTGCTTCTACCGTAGCCTTGAAACGCTGAATGCTGTTCTCGCCTTGTTTGTAAATGCTTACAACAAATTCGGCGATTACAAACTACGTCACCGTATTCCCGTTGTTCATAAGTCCGACCCAACTAACCGCCATTTCCATAAATTCCGCGACCTACCCATAGGATTAGGTCAATTTGTCTAAACTTGCGGTTTGTACACTCCTAAAGCAATTGAACCGTTTGCCAATTCCTTTGTTTTGTGATATACTTTTCCGTATGGACGGCATAATCGTATACAAGGATGACGACCTGTCCTTTATAGAACGCTTGAAAGCGCGGGGCAAACAACAGGCCGGCTATGCGGCCACCGTGCGCGAAATCGTGTCCGCCGTCAAAGAGGGCGGGGACAAAGCGTTGTTTTCCTATTGCCGGAAATTCGACGGCGCGTCGGTTACGCCCGAAAATATTCTCGTTACGCGCGGGGAAATCGAGGCGGCCTATCGCGAGGTTCCCAAAAAGACGGTCGCCGCGCTGAAAAAAGCCGCCGGCAATATCCTCCGATACAATCTGAAAATCAAGCCCAAAGACGTGACGACCGGTAAGGCCGGCGCGCGGGCGGGGTACGTAATACGCCCCGTCCGACGGGCGGGCATTTACGTGCCGGGCGGCACGGCGGCGTACCCGTCCACCGTGCTGATGTGCGCGCTCCCCGCAAAGGCGGCGGGAGTGCCGGAAACCGTGATGGCCACGCCGGCCAGAGCGGCTTTCGGTTTTAAAGTCAACCCTTTGACGCTGATCGCGGCGGATATTTCGGGCGTTCAAAAAATTTATAAGATAGGCGGCGCGCAAGCGATTGCCGCGCTGGCTTACGGCACCGAGACGGTTCCCCGCGCCGACGTGATCGCGGGGCCGGGCAATATCTATGTCGCGCTGGCCAAAAAGGAAATTTTCGGGGACGCGGGGATCGACAGTATCGCGGGCCCGTCGGAGATCGTCGTAATCGCCGACAAAACCGCCAATCCCGCCTATGTCGCCGCCGACCTGTTGTCGCAGGCGGAGCACGACGAACTCGCCACGAGCATTCTGTTGACCGACGACGCGGAACTGATCAAACTCGTTTGCGCGGAGTTGGAAAAACAGATCGAAAAACTCGCGCGGAAAGAGATCGCCCGCGCGTCGCTGCGGGACAACGGCGCGGCGGTTTTGTGTCGGGATTTAGACCGCGCGGTCGAACTGTCTAACCTCATCGCGCCAGAGCATTTGGAACTCTGCACAAGTTACCCTCGGGGCCTTTTGCCCGCCGTAATCAACGCCGGGGCGGTATTTTTGGGACATTACACGCCCGAGCCGGTGGGGGACTACTTCGCGGGGCCCAATCACGTGTTGCCGACGGCCGGTTCCGCACGATTTTTTTCGGCTCTTTCGGCGGAGAATTATGTAAAGAAAATCAGCGTGATCGAGTACGACGAGCCGCATTTAGCGGGGGCGTGCAAATCGATCGCGGCGATTGCGGGGCAGGAGGGTTTGGACGCGCATATTAACGCCGTTAAAGTGAGAATTGAAAATAAAATTGAGAATTGAGAATTGAGAAGCGCGGATAAGAATGTTGGGCGCGATAGCGTTGTCAGTAGACTTGTTGCGGAATTAACTTGCGGCGGTCTTGCGCGTTCGTACTATTGTCATTCTGAACGTGAAGAACCACAACCTTATAAGGCATTCGCATCGCGGCGACGCGGCCGAACAACTGATAAAAATTTTTGGAAAGAGCGCGAGAAAACTTTTTTATAAAAAGGTTTTCTCGCAAGAAATAAAAAATGAATAAAGAAAAGAAACAAAGAATCGGCGACATGCAACGCCAAACCAAGGAAACCGACGTCAAAATCAAATTGAATTTGGACGGCGCGGGAACGGCGAATATCGATACCGGCGTGGGCTTTTTAGACCACATGTTGGAACTGTTTGCCGTACACGGCGGTTTCGACCTTGATGTTCAATGCGTGGGCGATATACAGGTGGACGCGCACCATTCGGTGGAGGACGTGGGGATCACACTGGGGCGTTTGATCAATCATCTGCTCGGCGACAAAAAAGGGATCGAGCGGTTCGCCGACGCCGCCGTGCCGATGGACGAAGCGTTGTGCCGCAGCGTCGTTGACCTTTCGGGGCGGCCGTATTTAAGCGTCAAAACGGCGGCGGGCGCGGAACTGGCCGGCAAAAGCGGCGACTTCGACCTCGAACTGGTCGAGGAATTTTTACGCGCCGTCAGCACTTACGGGCTGTTCACCCTGCACGTGATTATAGAAGACGGCAAGAACGGCCACCACATCGCCGAGGCGGTGTTCAAATCGTTCGCAAGGGCGTTGAAAAAGGCCGTGCGGATCGTGAGCGACAGGATACCGTCTTCAAAAGGCGTAATCTAACGGCATGGTAAAAATATGTGGCGTTTGTTTGTATGGACAGGATTGATAGCGTGCGTGGTATTTTCGATGCTTGGCGGTGCCGCGATAGCGAGTTTTGATGCTTACGGTAAAGAGCGCGGCAGGCAAAACGCGATCGATAGCGGTGTGATTGTGGAAGCCACAATGAGTGAAGTTCGTTATCGCGGTCGTGCTCGCAGTTATAGCCCCTATCAAGTGTATTATACTTATCGCGACGAAAACGGAATACAATATGAAGGCTTTGCGCTCGGTAGTTTTCAAACAAAAGAGGAAGCAAGCGTTTGTCTCGGGGATAAGGTATGCATCTACATTGACGGAAAAGGCAATAGCATCATCGTTGGAAATAAAGCACAATATACATGGCCGCTGATAGCCTCGATTAGTTTTTCAACAATATTAGGCGCAGGCGTGATTGCTTTGATCGTTATCTACCATAAGTTTTGCAAACTGTCGAAATTGAGAATGAAAAGAAAAAAGCGAAACAGGCTGAAACAATAACGGAAACATAAAGCGAACGAACAACAAGAAAAAGGATAACGCAATGCTGCTTTTTCCCGCAATCGACATATTGGACAACCGCGCCGTGCGGCTCACGCGCGGCGACCGCGCGGCCGTTAAAATCTACGGCGGCCCCGTGGAGTTTGCGCTGAAATGGGAGGCGGCGGGCGCGGAATACCTGCACGTTGTCGATTTGAACGGCGCGTTCGACGGCTCGGATGTGAACCGCGGCACGGTTCGGGATTTGATTCGCGCGGTCAAAATTCCCGTGCAGATCGGCGGCGGCGTCCGTACTTTATCGGACGTCGAACAGCGGTTGAGCGCGGGCGCGTCGCGCGTCATTTTGGGCACCTCGGTTTGCGCCGACCCGAATTTCGCGGCGGCGGCCGTCAAAAATTTCGGCGGCCGCGTGATCGCGGGTATCGATTGCCGTGGCGGGTTCGTTTCGGTCAAGGGCTGGCAGGAGGACACGCGCGTCGCCGGCTTGGAACTCGGGAAACGCCTGTACGGGGCGGGCATAACGATAGCGGTATTCACCGATATTTCCCGCGACGGCGTATTGGCGGGCGCGAACGGCGCGGCGTCGGCGGACATGCAAGCGCAAACCGGCCTGCAAATCATCGCCAGCGGCGGCGTATCGAGCGAACGGGATATAGAGGATTTGAAATCGCGGGGCTTATACGGCGCGATTTTGGGCAAGGCTTTGTATGAGGGACTGATCGATTTGAAACAATTCATAATGCACAATGCACAATGCACAATTAAAGGATAATGTGAAATGCAGAATGCAAAATGCAGAATGCAGAATTGTTGACCTGTCGAAAAAGAAAGTTTGGGTATGCTTTACGTTTCTTGCCCACAGGCAATACCGTCTTAAAATTAACTTTATCCGAAATTGTGCATTGTGCATTGTGCATTGTGCATTGCAAACGAGGTGAACGAAGTGGAACCGAAATTCGACGACAAAGGTTTGATCTGCGCGGTGGCGCAGGACGCTAAAACAGGGAAAGTCCTCATGCAAGCCTATATGAACAAAGAGGCTTTGGACTTGACCTTGACGACCGGCCGGGCGCATTATTGGTCGCGCAGCCGCGCCAAATTGTGGCGCAAAGGCGAGGAAAGCGGCCACACCCAAACCGTAAAAGAAGCCGCTTTGGACTGCGACGGCGATTGCGTCCTGTTAAAGGTGGATCAAACCGGGCCGGCCTGCCACACGGGGTCCGAAACCTGCTTTTTCAACCCGTTGGCGGGGGCGGCCGCGCCGCGCCACGGCAGGGCGTATGAATTGCTGTTCGGCGACGCAAAAAAAGAAGCCGGGGCGGAGCAAACGGGCGCGGCGGTTTTATACGACATGGCGCGCGTGGTGAAGGAGCGCGTAAAAAAGCCGGAGGAAGGCAGTTACACCAACTATCTTTTGGACAAGGGCGTGGACAAGATTTGCAAAAAAGTAGGGGAGGAGGCGGCCGAAACGATTATCGCCGCTAAAAACGCCGACAACGCCGAACTGGCGGGCGAAATCGCGGATCTTTTCTATCATATAGTTGTCCTCTGCGAAAACCGGAGTTTAGGCATCGACGCGGTATTCCAAATTTTAAAGGAACGCCACGCCGCCCCGAGGAAAAGGGAGTATTAAGATAAAAGGTAAAAGGTAAGAGATTAGGTAATAAGTAATAGGTATTGTCGGAGCAATTGAGCGCAATCGGTTGAGATTCTGCACGCGCGGAAAGAATGCCGGGACTATGCGCAATCGGACAGAAAGTTTTTGGGAACCACCCCGCCGCCGTTCGGCGTCACCCCTCCGAGGGAGGGGAATTTTTCAGCGGTGGGGGATTTCTCGGCTTCGCTTGAAATGACAGTAGTATGCACATTCGGAATGACAACTTTTTGCGCGATTCTCTTTATCCGATACCTATTACCTATTACCTATTACTTATTACCTAACCTTTATCTTTTACCTTTTACCTTTTACCTATTGCCTTTTACCTTTAACGCCTCGTACCTCTTTCCGGGCTTTCAATTTGCAAACAAGCACAAAAACACGCGCGAATTTTTGTATACTTTTTCATTTGCGTATTTTCGTGTTTTGAAGTATACTATTAACAGGAGGAAAATATCTCTATGGCAAATTTATCTCTGCGGCACATTTACAAAATCTATCCCGGCAATGTGAAAGCGGTCAGCGACTTCAATCTGGAAATCGACGACAAGGAATTTATCGTGTTCGTCGGCCCGTCCGGCTGCGGCAAGTCTACGACCCTGCGCATGATCGCGGGCCTCGAAGAAATCAGCGAGGGCGAGTTGTATATCGACGGCCGCCTCGTCAACGACGTGGAGCCCAAGGACCGCGACATCGCGATGGTGTTCCAAAACTACGCGCTGTACCCGCACATGACCGTGTACGACAATATGGCGTTCGGTTTGAAGTTGCGCAAAATGCCGCGCGACCAAATTCAGGCCAAGGTCAACGAGGCCGCCAACATTTTGGGCATTCAGCCGTTGTTGACCCGCAAGCCGAAAGCGTTGTCCGGCGGACAGCGGCAGCGCGTCGCGTTGGGCCGCGCGATCGTCCGTCAGCCGAAAGTCTTTTTGCTCGATGAGCCGCTATCCAATTTGGACGCGAAACTGCGCGTGCAGATGCGCACGGAGATCACGAAACTCCACAATAAATTGGCCACGACGTTTATTTACGTCACGCACGACCAAATCGAGGCCATGACGATGGGCACCCGTATCGTCGTCATGAAGGACGGCTTTGTGCAACAGGTGGACACGCCGCAAAACCTGTACGACAATCCGGTCAACTATTTCGTGGCGACCTTTATCGGCACGCCGCAAATGAACATGTTCAAGGCCGTTTTGGAAAAAGATAAGGAGAGCGGCTGCCTCATAGTCGCGTTCGGCGAAACGAGGATCGAGATTCCCGCGTCCAAATCCAAGCGTTTGGTCAGCGAGGACTATATCGGCAAGGAGATTTATTTCGGGGTGCGCCCCGAGGACATTCACGACGAGCAGATTTTCGTCGAATCCTCGCCCAAAACGACCATGCTGGCCGAAATCGACGTGTTGGAAAAGTTGGGCAACGAGACCATTCTGTACATGAAAGCGCCCGGCAAGGACGATTATATCGTGGCGCGCGTCAACGCCCGTTCCAACGTCAAGGCGGGCGAGGCCATCAAGATCGCGATCGACGCCAAACACATTCACATGTTCGATGTGGAAACGGAATTGACGATTTTGGGCGTTCCCAAAGTGAACTATATTCAAGCGAAGTTGGCCGCCGGAGACGCCGGCGCGGACGGGGACGTCGGCGCGGAATTGATTTTCGGCGACGGCAAGGCGCGGTACGCGCTGCCCAAGGAATTGGGCGTCGAGCCGCAGGAGCGCGACGTATTGTTGGGGGTCAAGACCGCCAACGTATACGACGACAAATATTACGCCGACCCCGCGCCCAAGGTCGTAGTCAACGCCAATGTCGCGCTGATCGACAACGATTCAATCTTTACGGACACCGTATTGAAAGAGGGCTATTTTGTCGGGCGGCACAATATCGACGATGCGTTGGAGCAGGGGCAGACCGTCAAATTGGCGTTCAACATCAACCGTTGCGCGCTGTACGATACAAGCAAGGAATTGATCAAGGATTTTGAATCCGTCGTGCTGCCCGTTGATGAAAACGCGCTGATGCTGGCCGAGTTCAACCTGCCCGAGGACGTGACGCCGGCCGACGAGGTAAAGATCGATCCGTCCGCGTTGTATACTGTGGAGGTGTCGGCGGCTGCGGATTCGGGCGCGGCGGCGGGAGCGGTCGCGAAACGCGCCGCGCCGGCGGCGCGGAAACCCGCCGCCGGAAGACCGGCCGCAACCAAGACGGCGGCGCGGAAGCCCGCCGCCAGGACGACGGCGTCCAAAACGGCCGCGGCGAAAAAACCCGCCGCTAAAAAGCCGTCCGCAAAGAAACCCTCGGCTGCCAAGACCGTAAACAAAGCGTCGTCCGCGCTCAACAAGTTCACCTCCGCGCTGAAAAACGCGACTCAAAAAAAGGATAAATAGCGTTTGCATTATTCGCGGCCAAGCAACGTTTCGTTGCGCGCCCGAACAGCGTTTTGCATGAACTGTTTCGCGTTAACGCCCACAAAGGCATCCGTTAAAAGCGGATGCCTTTGTTTTGTCCGGAACGGCCGTGTTGGCGGAAGTTAAAGAGTAAGCCGCGCCGAAGATAAAAGGAAATCGGCTCTAACAATTTTAAACCGCTGATGAAACGTTTCTTTTTCCGTCATTCGGAACACAGCGAAGAATCCTAACCACCAATAACCGCTAAAATTGCCGTCTCAAAAATGTTCAAATAAAAGTTTCGACGCGGTTCGGCAAGCCGTGTTGAAGCGCGGGCCGAGGCTGCTCCGCGCCGCTTCGCTCCGCTCGCGGCAAATCTAATGACAAACAAGGGTGCGGCGGACTTTTTCTTGCCTCTTTTATTTGTTATTCCCGCCTGTTTTGTGGTATACTATTGGGAAGCAGATTGTTGAATTATGGCGGCAATGAATTGCCTATCGGAAATTTTGATAAATAAACCGCCAAAATTTCTCGATCGTGAATTGCGGCGCCGCCTATATAAGATACGCGCATGGATAATTACAGCCAAAGCATTGAAGACTTAATCCTCGGGAACGAACCGATCAAAAATACGATTCGGGCCTATAAACTCGTCGCGCTGCGCGGCGTAGTGGTGTTGCCCTATGTGAATACGTCGTTCGACATCGGGCGGGACCGGTCGATTCTGGCGGTCAACAAGACGCTGGAATGCGGCGAGCATATTCTGTTGGTGACGCAAAAGAACGCGACGGTAACCGACCCCGCGCCGGCCGACTTGTATCGCGTGGGCACGGTCGCGATGATCAAGCAGGTTTTGAAACTGCCGGGCGAGAACGTGCGCGTCGTCGTGCAGGGCTTGGAACGGGCGGAAATTACGGGCTTCATCACCAGCGAGCCGTATTTCGAGGTTTCGGTGCGTCCGTTGGGGCCGGAGTATTCGCCGGGCGTTAAATTAGAGGTTTTGAAGCGCAAGGTCAAAGAAGCGGTCGTCGAATACAACAAGATCGACAACAAGGCGGGCGAGTTGGTCAACGCGATTGTGGCGGAGGAAGACCCGTATCGGTTGGGTTTTTACGCGGCGCATTTGGCGTTCCGCAAGGAGCACGAGAGGCAGCGGTTTTTAGAGACGGTCAATGTGGAAAAGGCGTTTGAAATGCTCCTGTTCACGCTCCTGCGGGAAATCGAAATTTTGCGCACGGATCGGCAGATTTCGGCCAAAGTCCGCCGTCAAATGGATAAGAACCAGAAGGAATATTACCTGCGCGAGCAGTTGAAGGCGATTCACGACGAGTTGGGCGACAGCAAGGAGGAGATCGAGGAATTTAAAAAGCGGGCGGCCGAATCGGGAATGTCCGCGGAGGTCTTGGAAAAGGTCAATAAGGAAATCGTCCGCATGTCCAAAATGAGCGCAACCAGCCCGGAAACGGCGGTTTCGCGGACATACATCGAAACGCTGTCGGAATTGCCGTGGACGGCGGAGACGGCGGACAGCAAGGATTTAAAGCGCGCGGCGGAAATATTGAACCGCGAGCATTACGGATTAGAGGAAGTCAAGGAACGTATCCTTGAATATTTAGCGGTAACGCAGTTGACGAAATCTTTGAAAGGGCCGATCCTGTGTTTCGTCGGCCCGCCGGGCGTGGGCAAAACCTCGATAGCGCGGTCGGTGGCGCACTGTTTGGATCGAAAATTCGTGTCGGCCAGTTTGGGCGGCATTCGCGACGAGGCCGAAATCCGAGGGCACCGGCGCACCTATATCGGGGCGATACCCGGCATTGTCATCAACAATATCAAGACGGCGGGCACGCGCAACCCCGTGTTCCTGCTCGACGAAATCGACAAGATGACGGCGGACTTTCGGGGCGACCCCGCGGGCGCGATGCTTGAAGTCCTCGACCCCGAACAAAATTTTCATTTCCGCGACCATTATTTGGATGTGCCGTTCGACCTGTCCAAAACGCTGTTCATCGCGACGGCGAACACGGCCGATACGATACCCGCACCACTGCTCGACCGCATGGAGATCATCGAGTTGCCGGGCTACACGATGACGGAAAAGAAGCGCATCGCGCTGGATTATCTCGTCAAAAAGCAAGAGGACGCCCACGGCCTTGCCGGGCGTTTGGCCGTCGAGGATGCCGCGGTCGAGCAAATTGTGATGAAGTACACGCGCGAGGCGGGCGTTCGGTCGTTGGAGCGCCAGATCGCGAAAATTTGCCGGAAAGCGGCGCGCAAGGTGGTGGAGGCAAGCGGCGAAACGGGTCAAACAAACGGCGAAAACTTCGGGACATTTGCGGTGACGGCCGATACTGTGCCCGATTATTTGGGTGCGCCGAAATATTCCGACCTTTCCATGAACGAAACGGACGAGGTCGGGGCGGCGACGGGTCTGGCTTGGACGTCTGCGGGCGGCGTCACGATGACGATAGAAGTGGCTTTGATCCCCGGCGGCAAGGGCGAAATCCAATTGACCGGAAAATTGGGGGACGTGATGAAGGAGTCCGCCTATACGGCTTTGACGGTCGTCAAAAAATTCGCGCCTCAATTTGGGATCGATAGCGCGGCCTTTGCCGAGAACAACATTCATCTGCATGTTCCGGAGGGGGCAACCCCCAAAGACGGCCCCAGCGCGGGAATCACGCTGGCGGTGGCGTTGCTGTCGGCTTTCGCGGGCCGCCCCGTGCGGCGGGACATCGCGATGACCGGCGAGGTCACCTTGCGCGGCAAGGTTCTCGCAATCGGCGGCCTCAAAGACAAAGCGTTCGCTTGCCATCGGGCGGGTATTCGCACGTTGGTGATCCCCAAGGAAAACCACAAGGATTTGAGCGAGATTCACGAAAGTATCCGAAGCGATTTGACGATTGCGGAGGTATCGAACATAGGGGAGGTTTTCGGTCTCGCTTTATTGAGCGATCCCGATACGGGTCATTAAACGGACATTTTTCTTTGAGATTGCCCGTCAAGGAAGCCCGTCAAAAGAAAATAGTCCGACCAAAAAAGAAACATCGGATAGAGTAGAAAGAAAAATGTCCGTATCGGGTCGATGCCTCGCGGCTTGCCGCATTGACTGATTAAACTTATACTACGCTTAACCTACATGATACCCCGCTGCTTGCGGCGGGGAGTATTCATTAGACTTGTTGCGAAACCGGAAATCCTTTGCCTATCGTTTCCTTAATTCTGCAAACGGGAGTGTACAAAGAGCGTTGATACCGGTCATTGCGAGGAGCGCGAAGCGCGACGCGGCAATCTCTACAAAACACGAAACGCGCCTTTTTATATAGAGATTGCCACGTCGGACGCTTTACGCGTCCTCCTCGCAAGGACTTGCCGTGTTTATGTTCCACGTTATTTGGCCGCTCCCTTCCGCAACGGGAGTGTACATATAGCGTTGCTACGGGGTCATTGCGAGGAGCGCGGAACGCGTGACGCGGCAATCTCTATAATAAAGAGTGGCGTTTCGTGTTCGGTAGAGATTGCTCACAAAGCGTTTCGCGCTCCTCGTAATGACCGGCAGCAATGCGGTTTGTCCGCTCCCTTCCGCAACAAGTCTATTGCCGTCCAAGAAAAGACATGATATAATCATAGTTCCTTATCCTTCGGAAAACTTCAATCGAAAGGGACGCATAAAATGTTAAAACCGTATTACGAACAGTTGAAAACCGTAAACGCCCTGCCGCCCCGATGCGCCTATGCGCCGGAAAGCGGGAGTATTTCCTTGAACGGAGAATGGGGGATCCGCGCCTATGCCGGCATACGCGCCGTACCCGACGATTTCTATACCGTCGCCCCGGCGGATACAATCCCCGTGCCCTCGTGCGCGCAGTATTACGGGTACGACAACTTTCAGTACACCAACGTCAATTACCCGTTCCCGTTCGACCCGCCGTATGTGCCATGGGAAAACCCCGCGTTCCATTACCGCCGGACGGTGAACGTCGAAAAGGCGGGCGGCAAGAAATATTACCTCGCGTTCGACGGCGTGGATTCCTGCTTTTATTTATATGTCAACGGTCAATTCGTCGGCTTTTCCCAAATCAGCCACCGCACGAGCGAATTTGACGTTACCGATTATATCCGCGGCGGCGAAAACGCGGTTGACGCGCTGGTTTTGAAGTGGTGCGCGGGGTCGTATTTGGAGGATCAGGACAAGTGGCGGTTTACAGGCATCTTCCGCGACGTTTCCCTCTTGGCGCGCCCTAACGGGCATATTGCCGATTACAAAATCGAGACCGAATCGGACGGGACGGCGCGCTTTCAATACATATCGGGCGGCTTGCCCGCGACGCTGACGCTGAACGGCGAGGCCAAAACGGTCAAGGCGGGGGAAACCGCGGCGTTCAAAATCGAAAACCCTAAACTTTGGACGGTGGAGACGCCTTATCTTTACGATTTGAAAATCGAATGCGCGGGCGAGGTCGTCAATGAAAAAGTCGGCGTCCGCGCCGTGTCGGTCGAAAACGGGGTGTTCAAGGTCAACGGCAAGCACATTAAACTGAAAGGCGTGAACCGCCACGATTTCCACCCCGAAAAGGGCGCGGCGGTCGGCATAGAGGACATGCGCCGCGATTTGACGCTGATGAAAGCGCACAATATCAACGCGGTGAGGACCTCGCACTATCCGTCCGCGCCCGCGTTCTACCGCCTGTGCGACGAGTTGGGGCTGTACGTGATGAGCGAGGCCGATGTGGAATGCCACGGCGTGGCGACGCAAAACGGCGGCGGCGATTGGGAATCCGTGCCCTCGCTGTTTGACGACGGGCAATACGCGGAAGCGGTCGCCGAGCGGAACCGCGCCAACGTCGCGGCGCAAAAGAACCGCCCATGCGTGATAATTTGGAGTTTGGGCAACGAATCGGGCTACGGCGACGCTTTTATCCGCGCCGCGCGGGAGGTCAAGCGTTTGGACAACACGCGTCCCGTTCATTACGAGGGCGCGTTCAGTCCCGAACACAATCAGGCCGGCCGCGATACTTCCGTTTTCGATATGGTCAGCCGCATGTACCCCGCGCCGGAATGGGTCGCCGAAGAATACTTGAAAATTGAAACGGAGACGCGCCCCCTCGTCCTGTGCGAGTACTGCCACGCGATGGGGAACGGCCCCGGCGATTTGAAACAGTACTGGGATATTTTAACCTCGTCCGACCGTTTTATGGGCGGTTTCGTTTGGGAGTGGAAGGATCACGGCGTTCTGTACGGCGGGGGCGGCTGCAAGTACGGCGGCGATTTCGGCGAAGCCCCGCACGACGGCAATTTCTGCATCGACGGCCTTGTGGGGCCGAACTGGGAAATTAAGCCCGGCCTGCTGAACGTAAAGAAAGTGTACGGCGGCGAAAAAATCGAGGACGGGAAAATCGCCGCGCCGTCCGTCCGTTTGACGGCGGGGGACGTGCGGATCGAACCCGCGCAAGGCGGCGGCTTTATAAAAATCCGTTGCGGCGAATCGTCTTATGCCGTAGACGGTTTTACGGGCAGTTTGACGAGCGCGGCCGTCGGCGGCAGGGAACGCCTCGTTTCGCCCTTGACCGTGAACATAACCCGCGCGCCGACCGACAACGACCGAAATATAAGGCGCGAGTGGCTCGCGTTGGGCGTTTACGACGCGAAACCCGTCGTCCGAAGCGTAAAGGCGGCGAAAAACGGCGTGGCGTTAACCGGCAAAATGCTGCCCGTTTCCCGCTCCTCCCGCTTGGATTTCACCTTGGCGTACGCATTCTTTGCGGACAGCGTGGAAATCAACTTTTCCTATACGGTTCCCGATTTAGCGAAAAGCCCGCCCCGCGCGGGTTTGGCGTTCGCCGTCGATAAAAACATAACGGAAATCGAGTATTACGGCAAGGGCCCGGGCGAAACCTATGTTGATACGGCGGATTTGTCCGCTTTCGGGCGTTTTGAAACGACGGCGGAAAAGAACTTCACGAATTATATCCGGCCGCAGGAATGCGGCTCGCATTGCGGGGCGCGGTACGTCAGACTGTCGCGCGGGCGCGAGCCGGATCGGAAAACGCCCGCCGCGCTTGACGGCGGCCTTGTAATTTCCGCGCCCGCGCCGTTTTCCTTTTCGGTCTTGCCTTACGGCGAAAAGGCTTTGCGGGAAACCGCGCACAACTGGGAACTGCCGCCCTCCGACGCGGTACACATTTCCCTTGACGCGGCGATGCGCGGGATCGGCTCCAATTCCTGCGGCCCCGTTTTGAACCCGAAATACGAGATTCCGCGCAAAGGCGAAATCACGTTTTCGTTGGCATTCGCCCAAGGCGCAATGGTCTGACGGTTGCTTTCGCGGTCTGTACGGCTTTGCTTTGAGTGGACAAGTACAAGGATCACGTTATCCGAATAGAGTCGTTGCGAACTCTAAACGCGAAAAGATTTACGAGAGATTTTGCGTTTAGGTTTTGTAACGACTTCTAATACGGGGAACCGCGAAATTGGCACGGAAAGAGCGTTTTACGGCGGCGCGTTCAAGGCTTGTTTGCCGCGCGTCCTCGCTTTGATTCCGGATTCACGATCGCCGCGGTTTTACTTTTATCTATTGAAAAGAGGACTTAAAACTTTGTGTTTAAGTCCTCTTTGATTTTGGTAATTGAATTTTTATTAAACGGGTATTTTTCGCATGTTAACTCGTCAATGCTGTACAATAAGAAGAAAATAGTCCGGCTTCAAGCAGAAAAAGCGGATAGTGCGCAAAGAAAAATGTCCGTGTTGACCGATTTACTGTGACACTATTCAACCGACCGTTATTCGGCGTTCCACTTAACCGGCGCGCCGTCCACGTATCTCCAATAATTCCCTTCCGTTGCAGGTTCCTCTGCGCTGTAATAATATACGGACCGGCCGGCCGCAAAACTTTCGTCCCAGCCAACGGGCTTGCTTCCCGCCATCGCGTATATCGTCAACCTTGAGCAACCCGAGAATGCGTTCTCGTCGATAGTCGTCACGCCGAGGGGTATGACGATTTCTTCCAGACCCTCGAATTTGTAGAACGCGTCCGCGCCGATGCTTGTAATCGTGCTGTCTTCGGCGAACACGATGCTGACGACGGAACTGTTGCCATGATAATTGGAAAACATGGAGTCTTTTATAACGCCGCCGCCCGTGATAACTATCGTTTTTAACGAGGTTGGCAAAGAGGGGTTGCCGCTCGTAGCGAACAGATAGACAAGATTGGAGGGCAGCGCGGACGGCGACAGCGTTATTTTCTCGATACCGACACATCCGGAAAGCGCATTGTTTTCGGCGACCGTCACGCCGTTCGCAATCGTCAGTTCTTTCAGAGTTGAATACCCTTTGAACGCGTTCGCTTTGATCGTAAGAATTGTTTCCGGTATCGTTATAATCGGCTCCGCCCCGACATGTTGGAGCAAGGCTTGATTTTCGTCTATGACATAATCGCCTTGCAAATAGCCGATAGGGTAAGTTTCAATGTTGCTCATATAGGAATTCGGATTCTCGTATCTTTTGTTTTTATAAGCGGATACGGCTTCTTTCGTCGGGACAAAGAGCGACAGCCGGGCGGATGCGTCGGAAAATACACCGTTTCCCATATCCGGCGGCGTACTGTTTTCCATAATAACCTTGACCAATTTGGCGCATTTCCAAAACACGGAACTCCCGATGGACGTTACGTTTTCCGGCACAGTGATTTCCGTCAATGCGACGCACTCCGTAAACGCAAAGCCGCCGATTTCCGTAAGGCCGTCGGGCAACTCGATTGCCGCCAAACTTTCGCATCCCCAAAATGTGTTGCTTTGGATTTTTTCAATGCCGGCCGGTATATTGATTGTACGCAACGCCGCGCAGCCGTTGAACGCCGAGCTCTCGATGGTGGCCAACCCGTCCGGCAACGTTACCGTTTCAAGGTTGCGGCAGGTTTGAAACGCGTACTGGCTGACGGTGACGACGTTTGCGGGCAGGTCTATGCGCGTTAAGCCTTGACAGGACTCGAACGCCCTCGATCCGATTATCCGCATACTGTCCGGGAACAACACGTCGGTAATCTTCTGAATCTCCGATGAAGCGATAAACGCGCTGTTGCCGATTCGGGTCACGGGCTTGCCGT
>JAISFM010000032.1 GCA_031263605.1 Clostridiales bacterium
ATCAACGGCTTGTCGTACAGCAAATTTATGTACGGCTTAAAGAAATCGGGCGTGGCGTTGGACAGAAAAATTCTGTCCGAAATCGCGGTAAGCGACGCGCCCGCGTTCAAGGCACTGGCGGACAAAGCCGTCGCCGGACTGAACGGGTAAGGTTTTACTAATGCAGAATGCACAATTCTGCAATGTGAATTGTAAAAAGGTATGCTGACCGGAAAAGACAACGCTACCGTAAAACGCTATGCCGCGCTTTTAAAGGACGGCAAAGCGCGCGCCGCGCAAAATTTGTTTCTGTTGGAAGGCGGTCGGCTTGTCGCCGACGCGGTTCGGGCGGGCGCGGAATTAGAGGCGGTCTTTGTCCGCGAGGGCGAACAAGGACGCTTTTCCGATTTGATTGCCGAAATTATTTTGCGGGAACGGGCGCGCCCCGGCGCGGCGAGCGTCGGCGGGGTAACCGTCGGCGGGTCGGATATCGGCGGGGCAATCGTTGACGTGCCGGAAATCGGCGCGTCGGATCTTGGCGGCGCGGACGCGGTTCCGATTCGGCGGCGCGTGGTTTTCGAGGTCGCGGAGACGCTGTTTTCCAAACTCTGCGACACTGCGACGCCGCAAGGCATAGTCGCGGCGGCGCGCATTCCGGCCGAACGGCCTTACGGCGGCGGGGACGCGCTGGTTTTGGACGGCGTGCGCGATCCGGGAAATTTGGGGACTTTAATCCGTTCGGCGGCGGGGTTCGGCTTTAAGGACGTGTATTTGATCAACTGCGCGGACGTTTACGCGCCGAAAGCGGTGCGCTCCTCGATGAGCGCGATTTTCAACGTGAACCCGCACATTATAGCCTGCCGCCCCAAACCCGCCTGTCATTCCGAACGGAGTGAAAAATCCCAACCATGCGCCGACCCTTGTCATATCGAACGGAGTGAAGAATCTCAACATTGCGCCGATCCCGGCCATACCGAACGAAGTGAAGAATCCCAACCGTATGCGTTTTTAGACGGTTTAAAGCGGCAAGGCGTACAAATCCTTGTTGCCGACATGGACGGCGCGGATGTGCGCGGGTATCGGAAAAAAGGCCCGGTAGCGGTAATAATCGGCGGCGAGGCGCGGGGCGTTTCGCAAGAGGCGCGGGGCTTTGCGGACGCGGTGTTGTCGGTGCGGACTGCAAATATAGAGAGTTTAAACGCCGCCGTCGCGGGTTCGGTCATGATGTTTTTCTTGAATGATAAATGATTGAATTAATGATAAATGACTAATGATTAATGATTAATTGTTGACCTGTCGAAAAAGGAACTTTCTTTATGCTGTATGTTTCTTGCCCACAGGCAATATTTCTTTAACAAGCCCTATCCGAAATTAATCATTAATCATTAATTCAATCATTTATCATTAGTCATTAGTCATTTATCATTAACTAATCATTATAAAGGAGCGAGCCGTCGCGCGACGGCGCAAACAGGTATGTCGGGTCATTCCAAATGGAACAACATAAAACGCACGAAAGGCAAAGCCGACGCTTTAAAAGCGGCGTCCTTTACCAAGATCGGCAGGGAACTGGCCGTGGCGGTCAAGGTCGGCGGGGCGGACCCCTCGTCCAACTCGCGTTTGCGCGACGTGATCGCAAAGGCAAAGGCGGCGAATATCCCCAACGACAACATTCAGCGCAGCATTAAAAAAGCGTCGGGCGAATTGGGCGCGATCAATTATGAAACCGTCGTGTACGAGGGGTACGGGCCGGCGGGCAGCGCGGTCCTCGTGGAGACCTTGACGGACAACCGCAACCGCACCGTCAGCGACGTGCGGCACCTGTTCGACAAATACGGCGGGTCTTTGGGGACGACGGGCTGTGTGTCCTTTATGTTCGACACCAAGGGCGTGCTGATCGCCGAAAAGCGCAAAAGCGACGACGACGACGGCGTGATGATGCTGGCGATCGACGCGGGGGCGGAGGACTTTTCGCCCGAGGGCGACGTGTACGAGATTTTGACCGCGCCGTCGGATTTGGAAAAGGTGCGCGAGGCTTTGGCGGCGGGCGGCATGAATATTTTGTCGGGCGGCGCGGAGCGCATAGCGCAAAACTTCATCGACCTCTCGCCCGAGGACGCGGCGCGGTATGAAACGCTGATCGAAAAGTTAGAGGAACTCGACGACGTGCAGAACGTTTACAGCAACGTGAATGAAAACGAATAGGGAAAGTTAGGGAATAGTGTCGGTCAAAAGTATATTGTTGTGCGGGAGAAACTTTTTGTAAAAAGTTTTCCCCGCGCCCCTTTCAAAAACTTTCAACATTTTGTCATAAGAGCATTGCGCAAAAGACCTGTCATGATAGGAGCGAAGTCGAGCAATCACAATTAACAAATAAAAGAAGCGAGGAAAAGAAAAATATGTTATTTGCGGCGGTTAAAATGGATTCCGGAACGATAGCCTTAATCTGCACCGGAATAGGCTGTGTGGCCGGCGGCGTCGTCGGCTTAATCATAGCGTTGAGGAAAGCGGCTAAAATACGGAAACATTTCAACATCGATAAAGGCATGGCATACGAGCGGATTATTTCGGTTATGGGCGAGCCGTTCGGCAAAGTACAAAAAGGCGAGAAATTGATTTGTCAATGGAGATTCCCGTTGGACGGCAAGCAAAGCGGCGCGCGTATCGTTTTTGTCAACAATACCGTGAAAACGATCAACTAAAATTTATAAAAGGGAATAGAGATTAAGTAATAGGTAATAAGTAATAGGTAATAAGTAATAGGTAAGAGGTAATAGGTAAGAGATATTGTTGGGGGAATTGAGCGCAATAATGACTATGTAAGATGTAAGAGGGAAGATGGAAGATGGACGGATTGAGGACTTTGCGCAATCGGTGGGGGATTTCTCGACTTCGATCAGATCATGATAAGATGTTTGCGCGCACCGACAATCTTACCCCCGCGCGAGTAACGCGCGACAACCCCTCTTCCATCTTACATCTTACATCGTGCATCCTATTACTTATTACCTAATCTTTTACCTCTTACCTCTTACCTCTTACCTCTTACCTTTTATCTAATCAAATTATCTAACCGGCAAAACCCGGAGGTATAAAGAATATGGCTTTGATCCTCATAGTGATAGGGATAGCGATATTCGTCGTCTTCGCGCTCGCGGCCGGCGTGGCGGTGTGGTTTCTCGCAAACGGGAAGTTCGCCAAAGCAAGGGCCGATTTTCACGTGGAAAAGGGCATGACCTACGAGCAGGTAGCGGCGATTATGGGCGAGCCTTACGCAAAGGCTCCGATGGGGCGCAAACTGGTTTGCCGTTGGCACGCGACTCTGAACGGACAGCCCCGCTATATCGGCGCGGTTTTCATCGACAACGCGATGGTCAAATTCGGGCGGCCGAAATTTTAATATGTTTGAAGATATTATTTCCAAATGCGAGGCGGCAAAGGCCGCCTCGCCCTATGCCGCGAGTTAGACGACGGCGCGGAAAAACGCGATGCTCGAAACCGTCGCGGCCGCGCTTGTCGGGAACCGGGACAAAATTCTGGCGGCCAACGCCGGCGACGTTTCCCGCGCCCGCGCCCAAGGCAAGCCCAAGGGCTTTGTCGATCGCCTGACGCTGACCGCCGAACGCATAGAGGGCATGGCGGCGGGGGTGCGCGACGTGATCAAACTGCCCGATCCGGTGGGGCTCACGCTGGAAAAATTCACCGTCAAATCCGGCCTGCAAATCGAAAAGCGTTCCGTGCCGCTGGGCGTGGTGGGGATCATCTACGAGGCGCGCCCCAACGTCGCCGCCGACTGTATCGCGCTGTGCTTAAAGAGCGGGAACTGCGTGGTTTTGCGCGGCTCGCGGGATGCGTACGGCAGCAACCTCGCGATTGTGGAGGCCGTAAAGGGCGCGCTGGCGGCGGCGGGGTACGAGGCGGGCTTTATCCAGTTGATCGGCGACGCGACCCGCGAGGGCGCGGACTTTTTCATGACGCAAAATAAAACGTTGGACGTGATCATTCCGCGCGGCGGGGCGGGCTTGATTCAAAATACGGTGCAAAATTCCACGGTGCCGGTCATCGAGACGGGTGCGGGCGTGTGCCACGTATTCGTCGAAAGGACGGCCGACCCGCAAACGGCCGAGGCGGTGCTGATCAACGCCAAATGCAGCCGCCCGTCGGTCTGCAATTCGGCGGAAACCCTGTTGATCGACGCGGGCGCGGTTTCTGAAACGGTCGGCGGCGAAGCCGTCGCGGGTACGGAAGCGGCAACCGCATCAAAAACAACCCTGTTCGCTGTATTGTTGGAAGGTTTGATTCGGAACAACGTGGCCGTGCGCGCCTGTCCCGAGGCCATAAAAGCGGCGGCGGCGTATCCGTGGGGCGATAAACTCACGGCGGCGGCCGACGCGGATTTTTACACCGAGTACAACGATTTTATTATCAACGTCAAAATCGTCGCGGATACGGCCGAGGCGGTTCGGCACATCAATCGGTACGGGACGCGGCACAGCGACGCGATTATCACGCGCGACGCGGAAGCGGCGGAGGCCTTTTTGAACGGCGTCGATTCGGCGGCGGTGTACGTGAACGCCTCGACGCGGTTCACGGACGGCGGCGAGTTCGGCTACGGCGCGGAGATCGGTATTTCCACGCAGAAGTTGCACGCGCGCGGCCCCGTCGGCTTGCGCGAATTGACCTCGTACAAATACAGGATTGTCGGCACGGGGCAGGTAAGGTGAAATTGAGCGGGAAAGATATTCGGGGGGAAGAAATGTGCGGGGGAAAACTTTTTGCAAAAAGTTTTCCCCCGCGCCCTTTTCAAAAAACTTCAACATTAAACAGTGTGAATTGTCCGGTCGTTTTGAACGCGGTGAAGAATCCCGACCGCCCGTATGTGTTTCATTGCATACTTTCAAAAATTGTTTCCAATTCAATATCCCTTTTTTTTACAAGCCCCAAACCCTTATGATACGTAAAACCCGAATGCATAGCGGTAGCGGCTTCGTCCGCAAGATTTTTGTAGCGTAAGGCTTTGCCGATATCGCCGTTCTTTTTTGCAAAAATCGCAAGCAATAAGTTCACTTTGTATTTTTGTATAGGGAAAACAATG
>JAISFM010000089.1 GCA_031263605.1 Clostridiales bacterium
GCCGCAATGCTGTTCGCTTCACCCCGCTAACATGCCCACCCGCCCCACGACAGTCACGGTGTTACACTTGGGTTAGGTAAGAGGTAAGAGGTAAAAGATAATTGAGTAGGTAATAGGTAGTAAGTAATAGGTAATAGATACGGTTGGGACAATTCACAATGCACAATGCACAATGCACAATTGCGGTTGGGAGAAGAATGCGCGGGGCGTTTCTGTGTTTGGTAGAGATTGCCGCGTCGCGCTTTGCGCTCCTCGCAATGACAAAGCAATTCACAATGCACAATGCACAATTGCGGTTGGGAAAAGAATGCGCGGGGCGTTCCTGTGTTTGGTAGGGATTGCCGCGTCGCGCTTCGCGCTCCTCGCAATGACTGGCGGTTTGCGCTCCTCGTAAGGATTGCGTATTCGTTTCGCTGCAACTCTAATGACCCGTAGGGGGCGCAATGTCCTCTGTCCGAACCTATTACCTATTACCTAATTTTCTCCCTTTTATCTTTTACCTTTTATCTTACCTTTGCATTATATCATGGGATTTTCGGAATGTCAATACTTTTATGACCAAATTTAGAATAAATGTTTCGACAAGGTTCGACTTTTTTCAATTCACAATTCACAATTTCGGTTGGGATTCTTCACGGCAAACGGAATGACAAATGGGCGCGTTTTGCTTGTATGGCATGAAAGTTTTTGGAAAGGGGCGCGGAGGGGGAAACCTTTTTTTCAAAAAGTTTCCCCGCATAATTAAGGTTGAGATTCTTTGTTGGCATTGAAAAGTAAACGCGAAAGGTTGCAAAAATTTTGTTTTTCCGCTATACTATAATATACATCAATATCATGGCATTATGGTTTACGAAAAAAGGCCGCGAACAGAAACGGCTGAAATTTGAGGAGCAGCGTCTTGCCGCCGAAAGGGAGCGGGTCGCCGCGCTGCCGCGCCCGAAGGTCGGGTTGGCTCTGTCGGGCGGCGGCGCGAAAGGGTACGCGCACCTCGGCGTGTTGAAGGCGTTTGAAGAAAACGGCGTCGATTTCGACGTTGTCGCCGGTACCAGCGTGGGCAGTTTGATCGGCGCGCTGTATGCCTACGGTTTGCCGACGGAGAAAATCATCGAGGCCGGCGCGGATTTAGAGATCAAGGATATCCGCGACCACTCGTTTTTGCTGAACCCGTCCAATCCCGCCAATATCGAGGCGGTCGTGCGGGGGTTGATCGGCGACGTTTTGTTTTCCGATTTGAAAAAGCCCTTTTCGGCGGTGGCGACCGACCTTAAATCCGGGCGGGAAATCGTGTTGAATATGGGCGGCGTGGCGCGGGCGGTCTCGGCGAGTTGCTGCGTGCCCGTCGTTTTCAAGCCCGTAGTTTGGGGCGATTGGCATTTGGTGGACGGGGGGCTTGTGAACGTGTTGCCCGCCGACGTGGCGCGCGCGATGGGCGCGGACAAGGTCGTCGCCGTGGACATCAACAGCGCGCGCGGCTCCGGCACCGATTCGGTGAAGTTGTGGGACGTCGTTAAGGCGTCGTTCCGTATCGCCATGGGGGCGAGTTCCAAGTTCGGTATGCTGCGGGCGGATTTGGCGATCCTGCCGGATACCAAAAGATTCCGGTCTAGCAAAAAAGAAGGCTATGAGGAAATGATCGAGACGGGGTATCAGGCTGCGTTGGAGGTCATTCCGCAGGTCAAGGCGTTGTTTGAAAGGGAATAGGGAAGATGTAAGAGGGAAGAGGGGCGGATACGGACTATGGAAGAGGGACTATGGAAGATGTAAGATGGAAGATGGAAGAGGGTCGGTCGCGCGTTTCTCGCGCGGGGGCAATCAATCAAATCGGTGGGATTCTTCACTATGTCGGAATGGTAGAGTAGCGCGTTCGGAATGACAGGACAGTCCACAGTGCACAGTTAAGGATAAAGGACTCTGCGCATAAGGTGGGAGATTTCTCGACTTCGCTCAGATCATGACAAGGACTTTGGGCACAATCGGTTGGGATTCTTTCTGCGTTCAGAATGACATATAAATGCGCGGGGCGTTCCTGTGGTTGGTAGAGATTGCCGCGTCGCGCTTTGCGCTCCTCGCAATGACCCCGTTCATTTCGCTACAAGTCTAATGATCGGTAGCAATGCGGTATGTCCACTGCTCCCGCGCGTGTCCACTACTCCCGCGCGAGAAACGCGCGACAATACTTCCTCCTTCGTCCTTCCTACTTCCTACTTCTTGCCTCTTACATAACATTCGCATCTTATATAATCCTTACCTCTTACATAACACTTGCATCTCACATAACACTCGCCTCTTACATCAAAAAAAAGTATGTATAAATCAAGATTCCGTTTTTTCCGCTTCTTCCTATTCGTCCTGCTCGCGGCGGCGTATGCCGCGGCGGGGGCGGGCGTTCCCCTCGCGGGGCGAACCGCCAACGTCGCTCGCGCGGCCGATACCGCGAAAATCGTGTTCCGCTATATCGACGTGGGGCAGGGCGACGCGACTTTTATCGAGTTCCCCGACGGCAAAACCATGATCGTGGACGCGGGGCCGAACAGCGGCAAGGCTCAACTGCTGGACTACTTCGAGCGGAATTTAACGGGCGTGACGGGTTTCGACTATGTTGTTTTGACGCATTCGGACGAGGACCATTGCAACAACTTCCCCGCGCTTTTGGAAAAGTACCCGCTCAAAGCGGGCGGCCGTGTCTATCGACCGAACGAGGAAGCGACGCGGAGCGGCTTTACCGACCCCGCGGCGGATAAAACCGGCCGCCACGAAAGTTTTTGGGGCGACGGGCAAAGCGGCAAGCACGGCGAAAAGGCCACGCTTACATATAGGAACTGTATCGACGCTTTTTATAATCAACCGGCCTACACAGGCGAAACGGGCGGCAAAGCGGAGATTTGGGTGACGGACGCGCGGCCTGCGCCGCCGGCGCGCAAGGTTTTGAACGGGACGCTGACCTTGTACACGGACATGGATTTTTACGGCGACGTGAACGGCAACGCCGTGTTCGACACGGATACGGATTACGCCGTCCGCTTTTACGCCCCGACCGTGAGTCATTATGTCGACTTTAATAATTATTCGCCGATTTTCACGGTCGATTATCGGGGGCGGCGCGCCTTGTTTTCGGGCGACGCCGAAAAGGAGGCCGAGGCCGATTTCGTCAAGGCGGTTGAAAACGGGACGTTCAATTTTCACGCAGGCGAGGAGATTGCGCGAAACCGCAAGGGCGTGGATACGATCAAATTGGGGCACCACGGCAGCGGCACGTCCTCGACCGCCGATTATTTGGATATTGTGCTGCCCGCCGACAATGCCGAAACGCTCGCGGTCGCCAGCGCGAACCACGCGGACAACAATTACAACCACCCCGCGCCCGCGACGGTCAAACGGCTGACCGACGATTTCGGGCTGAAAGAGGACAATATCCTTGTGACCGAACAATTGGGTTCGGTTGTGATTTCGTTCGGCGCGGACGGCGTGACGTTGGCGGGACGGGACGGCATATCGGAAAACTGTCTGCCATTTCTGACGAGCGACAGTATTTTGAAATGGGTTATCGTTTGTGTTGCGGTCGCGGTTGTCGTTGTTATCGTTATTTGGTGCGTTTATCGTGTGAGAAAGAGGAAATAGTTGTTTAGTGATTAGTGGTTAGTGTCGGTCGGGAGTTAATCGAATATGTGGGAGATTTCTCGACTACGCTCGAAATGACAGGGGGTTGTGCGCGGCGGTTTCAGTTTGAAATGCGTGAAAGTTTTTGAAAGGGGGTGCGGGGGAAAACTTTTTTCAAAAAGTTTCCCCCCGCGCAAGGGGTTGCGAATCGGAATGAGAGAGGAAAGCGTGGGGCGTTCCTGTGTATGGTAGAGATTGCCGCGTCGCGCTTTGCGCTCCTCGCAATGACCGTCGGGACGCGTCGCTCTCCTCGCAACGACAGAGGTTGAGATACTTTGCTCGCGGATAGTATGACGGGAGTTAAACGAATATGTGGGAGATTTCTCGACTGCGCTCGAAATGACATGGGGTTGCGCATTCGGAATGACATGGGTTTGCGCGCGGCGGTTTCAGTTTGAAATGCGTGAAA
>JAISFM010000170.1 GCA_031263605.1 Clostridiales bacterium
CTCTACCGAACACGAAACGCGCCTTTTTATATAGAGATTGCCGCGTCGCGCTCCCGCGCTCCTCGCAATGACTTGTAGCAACGCGGTTTGTACACTCTCATGCAAAGCGTTGCTCAATCAACAGGCGAAATATGTCCGCACCGAATATGGGGAGATAGAAAGTGCATGGCGGAAAATAATTGTAAAAGCGGGAGCGGCCGCCGCTTTCGGGCGTTAGGCCGTATATCGTTTGCAAAAATTATAAAAACGGCAAAACCGTATACGGGTATCATTGCGGCGCTTGCCGCGTTGTTTTGTGTTCTGTTTGTATTTGCCGGCTGTTCTGTTTTTCGCAAACAAGAAAAATCCGTTACGATCGTATATCATCTAAACGGCGGGCTGCCTTCGACGGCGTCGCTGCCCGACGAAAACGGCGACTATACCGATGTCAGAACGGGGCGCGATGTGGAAAATGGGGTGTATTTAATGGTTCCCCATAAAGAAACGTGGCTTTTTGAGGGGTGGTTTTTGGAGGACAGTTTTCAAAACAAATACGAACCTCCTATGAATATTATACCTGCCGATGAGTGCGACGGCGGAACGAAACACCTGTACGCAAAGTGGACGGATAGGATTGTTATCACACCTCAAAATTTTACGGATTATTTTCAATTTTCAAGCAAATGGAACGGCGGGCTTACCACCGCAAATGCGAGCGTAAGTTGGTCTATCGCGCCAAAAACGACAAACGTGTATTCATCCGGCGACAAATATGTTTTTAACCCGCAATTATCGCAAACGATAGAAATCGAGATGCGCACAAAAGGCGACGCATGGGCTTTGCATCTGAACGCCGACTCGTACTATGAATTTAGCGGGGGCGTTTCCGGATTTTCCGCGGGGCAAACGGTGGGAAGCGCGGTCGCCTCGGTTTCTTACACGGTGTTAGAGGGTGCTTATGAATTGTATCTTTTGCACAAAGACCCCTTTACCGTAACGCTTGATTTAGACGGTGGGACGTGTCAAGGCGAAACGGAATTTGAACTTTTAGGCGGGGATGTTTTAGAATACGGCCAATTGCCCGTGCCGGCAAAGGAAGGGTACCGCTTGATGGGTTGGGCGTCGGCAAAGCATTCCGACGGCAAGCCCGTCGCGCAAAACGCGACAATCACGGCGCAATGGCGGAAAGAGCATGTTTTAAGTTATGAATTAAACGGCGACATACTTTCGGCGATAACGCTTTTAGACGGCGACGGATTGGTATTGCCAAAACTTGCCGAAGAGGGCAGTGAATTTTTTGGATGGTATTACGATTCGGAATTTATGCGGCCGATTGAATATAACGGTTACAGTGAAAGCGATGAATGCATTTATCCGTTTAATATCGCCGTACATGAAGACTTGACGGTTTTCGCGCGGTTTGAAACTATTTACGAAATCGCGTTTGAGACAAACGGCGGAACCGCAAAAGACCCGATATATGCCGCAAACACAGAAACGCCGAATTTAGGCGACAGCCCCGGCAAACAAGGGCCGAATTTTGAAAGGCTTTATTTCGGCGGTTGGTTTTTAGACGAAAATTTTGAAACGGAATATAAAGCGCAGCCCGTCTCTCAAAATTTGATATTGTACGCGCAATGGCTTCAAGCAAAAAACATAGGCAAGACCAATGTCGAAGACTTTTTTGACATTGCAACTATGATAGAACACACATCGTACACCGAGAACGGATTGATACGCAGTGCCTTGAAACTCACCGTATCTATTGCATTAAAGCAAGAGTTTAGGGGATATAGATTTTATTTCTATTCAAGCATGGGCGCCGATGTGTCTTTTTACGATGCCGATTCGGTTTTTTTAGGGGGGATTTCTGTCGGCACCGATTCATTGTCAAATTGCACGGTCGCTCATTTGCTCAATGGATCTGTTGAGGTGTTTTTCCGCGAATCCGGAAAATATGAGGACATCATTGAGAAGTATGTATACGATTATAAAATCATTCTTTTAACAGACCATATCCGTGTGAGTGATCTTGGCACAGGGACAATATATTTTCCCGAAGGCGTTGAACTTTAAAACAATCCTGCCGGTGAGCAGAAACAATGGTTAACGACTAATTAATCATTAATCATTCATTTAAGTTAAATCGGCGTTGCTTGGACGTGTACAAACCGCGTTACTACCGGTCATTGCGAGGAGCGCGAAGCGCGACGCGGCAATCTCTACAAAACACGAAACGCGCCTTTTTATACAGAGATTGCATGTCGGACGCTTATCGCGTGGGCCAGAAACGCAAATCACCCCCAAAGCCCCTTCCCCGACAGGTCAACAATTAATCATTTATCATTAGTCATTAATCATTAAATGAGTCATTATTAATGATATGCTTGCGAAAATAGAGAGTTACGGATTAAACGGTATCGAGGGTTTCAATGTCGGAATCGAAGTCGATATCAACAACGGTCTGCCCAACTATGAAACCGTGGGCTTGCCGAACGCGGCCGTCAAGGAATCCAAGGAGCGCGTCAAAAGCGCGATTAAAAACAGCGGCTTTCAATTCCCCCCTTTGCGCGTAACGATCAACCTTGCGCCGGCCGACGTCCGAAAGGAGGGCGCGTTTTACGATTTGCCCATCAGCCTCGGCATTTTGGCGGCGACGGGGCAGATCCCCTGCGAACGGCTGGGCGACACGATTTTCATCGGGGAATTAGGTCTGGACGGCGGCGTGCGCCACGTCAACGGCATTCTGCCGATGCTGATCGCCGCCCGCGACAACGGCGCGAAAAGGATCGTGATCCCCTATGGCAACCGCAACGAGGCCGGCTTTATTGGCGGTTTGGAAATTGCCGCCGTGCGCGCCCTGCGCGAGGCGGCGGGGTTTGTCGCGGGCGCGTCGGCGGCGGAGCCCGTGCCGACGCGCGCATACGAGAACGCGGCGGCCGTCAAACCGTCCGACGATTTGAAATACGTCAAAGGGCAGTTCGCCGCGCGGCGCGCGTTGGAAATCGCGGCCGCGGGAGGGCATAATATACTGTTCATCGGGCCGCCCGGCGGCGGCAAGACGATGCTGGCCAAATGCCTGCCCGGAATCCTGCCCGACATGACGTTCGAGGAGGCTCTCGAAACGACCAAAATCCACAGCGTGGCGGGCTGTTTGGATTCGTCGAAGGGGATTGTCACGTCGCGCCCGTTTCGCGTGCCGCACCATACGGCGACCTTAATCGCGCTGACGGGCGGCGGGGCAAAGGCGCGCCCCGGCGAAATCTCCCTTGCGCACAACGGCGTTTTATTTTTGGACGAACTGCCGGAATACAACAGGCATTCGCTTGAAACCCTGCGCCAGCCTCTCGAAGACGGCGTCATCACGGTGACCCGCGCGGCGCGCGTCGTGACGTATCCCGCGGGCTTTATTTTAGCGGCCAGCATGAATCCGTGCCCTTGCGGCCATTACGGCGGCAGGGAAAACAAATGCCGTTGCAGCCCCTCGGAGGTGAAAAAATATGTCGGGCGTTTGAGCGCGCCTCTGATGGACAGGATTGACTTGACGGTTGAAATAGACGGCGTGGAATTTGCCAGCCTTGCCAAAGGCGGGGACGCCGAAAGTTCCGCCGAGGTAAAAAAGCGCGTAAACGCCTGCCGCGGGATCCAATTAAAACGCCTGAAAGACAAAAACATTTATTGCAACGCGAAGATGCCGCCCGACCAAATCGCCGCGCATTGCAATCTTTCGCCGGATTGCACCGCATTGCTGGCCGCCGCCTTTCAAAAACTCGGCATGTCCGCCCGCGGTTACAACCGCATCTTGAAGGTTTCCCGTACAATCGCCGATTTAAGCGGGTCGGAAAACATCGAAATCCCGCATTTAGCCGAGGCAATCCAATATAGGACGTTAGATAGGAAGTATTGGATATAAATTTAAAAGTTTCTGTTAGACAGTGTCGGGCATAGAAATAACGAAAAGCGGTCAGAGTCGCTCTTTGGCCGCGCCGCGCCGGAAATCCTTGGGGGACAGGCGTTCGATTTGTAAAAAGGCGCGGTTAAAGTTGCGGATCGAGGAAAACCCGCAATCGAAAGCGATTTGGCTCATGCTGTGAGCGGTTCCGCTCAGCAGGTTTTTGGCGTAGCCCACGCGGTATTCGTTGATGAATTTGCTGAAACCGGAGGCAAGGTGTTCGTTGAAAAAATTGGAAAGATAACTGTAATTGTACCCCAGATCCTTTGCGATTCCTTTTAACGTGATCGTGTCCCGGTAATTTTTGTTGATGTAATCGGTAATTTTATAGATCAGCAGCCGATCCTCCGTGTGTCTTACGGGCGTTACGCCCGCGGAGGAAGCCAAACCGGAGACAAGGTACAGGAAAGCCTTTTGCAGGAATTTGTTCGTATCTTTTTTGGAAAATATTTCGATGTATTCCTCGTGGGGGAAATCGAAAACGGGGTTCACAAGTTCGACGTTTTCGGTCATGTCCGCGAAATCGCCGATATGATTGCGGGCAAAAATGCACAGATAGTTTTTGGAGTCGCCGCGCGTCCGCAGGGCGTGAACTTGCCCGGGCAGAACGAGAGTTGCCCGGCCGCCTTTCAACTCGTAATTTTTTTTGTTGATCTGCACGTCCATGGCACCGCCGTAGAGATAGATAAATTCGTAACTGTTGTGGAAATGCAGGCCGGCGGTTAAATTTTCGTTGAATTGATGATACAGCAGGTCGTTGAGCGACCGCTCTTTTTCAAATTCCGTCATGTTTTCAGTATACCACAAAAGCAATGTTTGAGCAAACGGTTCGCGGCGGCGCGGGCGTTAAAACTGTCCGCCGCTTGTTTTTGGGAATGGGCGGATTATGTAAAGTTTTGTCTATAAATAAGCAAAATTATTTCTTGAATTACAGCCTCGAACGTGTTAAACTTATAGTAAGATAAGTTATGAGCGAGATGATGAATTTCTATACGGAAAGGGCGCGGGACACCTATGCCGCGCTTGCCTGTTTAATTTTGGAAAAATTCGCTGATATTTGCGTGTTTTTCGGTGTATTTTCAAGTTGTACGGGGGGGGGGGGGGCACTCAACGTCGTATTTTTGCCCGTAGGCAAAAAACGTGGTCGGAGCGCCGCAAACCTGCCGTTTTATAGCCCGATCCGCGCCGCGCTGACCGGCGGCCGGGGCATTTATAAGTTCATTTATGAAACGCGCGGCGATTTTCTGTTTGTTGCCGGCGAAGGCCTCAAAGATTTTACGAAAGCGGGGGATGTATCCCTGCCCTTGCGGTTCGGCTCGAAAGCCGCGCCGTTTTTTGCCATAGGTAAGGCGTTCCGCCTGATCGGCCGCTTTTTTGACGACGGCCGATATGTTTTCTCCTGTCTGTTTCCTATCTGTCCCTTTCGACTTCCGATCCCCGATTTGATTTGTATAGGGCCAAATGCCCTTTTGGGTCTGTACCGAACCTTTGCGTCCGGCTGCGCGTTGTATCGCGGGCAAGGCGGAGCGGGGGCGGAAGCCGGCGGCGGGTCGGCCGAGTGGGAAAAACAAACTTGTTCCCGGCAAGGACAAGGTGGATATAGATCGGCTTGAAAAAAACAGAAAATAAAAGGAGAAAAAACATGGTCAAACAAACCAACAAGAGACACGTCGGCCGTCTGTTCGCCGTCGCCGCCTGTCTGGCGCTCGCTTTCGGCTATTTGTCGGGCTTGCCTTTAAACGGCAAACTGTTCAAAACGGCGAGGGCGGACTTCGACGACGGCTTGGCGGAAACGATCGCTTATCTGGATTACACCGCAAACAGTTGGACGAATTACGGCGTCCCCGACGACGAGGGAAACGCAAATGCGAAATACCATAAGCCGGCGACGGTGCGAGGCGCGGGCACATATGTGGCGGGCTTTGATTTTTCCGAGATTGCCGCCGGCCAAAGGCCGCAGACCACACAGTACATTGCCCTTCAAATTAAAAACGGCCCCGACTTATATCCGGGCTGGGCGATCAGGCTCATGGCCGTTCGGGTGAACGGCTCCGATATAGACATTGCCGGCAAGGGCTATACCAACGACGAAGGCGGCAATACGCGGATGAATATTTACAACGACTGGGTAGACAAAGTGGCCGACGGCGCGAGAAGTTGGGATGACGACCTCGAAAGCGCGACATGGAAAGTGATCGACCGGACGGCTTTCGGGGCGGCGACCCGAATAGAGTCCCTCGAGGTGGAGTTCATGTACATGCCCGTCGGCAACCCGATTGACGTCGCGTATTTGGGCGGCGCGGCGATGGGCGGCCAGCCGGATTCCTGGACGGCGGTCCCGAACGGGGCGCAGAGCGTAAAGGCCGACGTCGCGGGCAACGGCTACTACACCGTGGGCGTCGTCGGCACATCCAATTTTGCCAATCCGAACTTCGCGCTGATCGTCGTGGGCGCGGCGGACGATTATCCGGGCTGCGTCATCCGTATCGTGGACGTGAGGGTGGCCGTCTGGATTACGGAAGAAGGCACGCTCGGCGAGTATACAAGCATCGCGTTCAGCCGGGGGAATACGCGCGACGAGGGCATCATTGACGGCAAAAACAGCGCCCGCTCCAACATGTACAATCAGTACGCGCCCGACGTTGGCGTCAACGACAGGACGTGGGACGAAAATTACAGCGAGATGACCGGCTGGGTGCTGCCCAGCGGCGCCATTCAAGGATACCGCGCCATCTTAGTCGATTTCCAATTCATTCCGATTGAAGCGGGGGAAGTAGTCGACGCTTCGATCGAATACGCCGACGCCGGTTGGGACGCGGTCTATTTCAACGATATTCCCGAGAGCAACGCCGTACCTACCGTCGCGCACATGAAAAATGTGGGCAATTACAAAATCGGCATTGACTTTACAGCGACGCCCAACCAAGAAGCGCGCGGCATCGATCAAATGAACATCCGCGTCGCGGACGGCGAGAAGTTTTACGCCGGCTGGTATTTGAGAATCCAAAATATCACCGTCAACGGCACCGAACTTCTGCTGCCCGAGGAGGAACAGCCCGGCGGCCTTTTGCCCGGCATTACCTATCCCGACGGGGACGACATGGTCATGAACATTTTCACGAAAACGCAATACGGCAAGATTCCCGGCCAGCGTTCCGACCAAAGCGTCGAAATATTCAAGGCGAGCCATATGCGGATTCAGGACGCGTCGGTTTTCGACCGTGTCGAAACGATCGAAATTTCGTTCCGGTTCGTCATGATGTCTCTGCCCGAGGTTCTGCCGATTGACGCGCTGGACCACTTGAAAAACGCCCGGCACAGTTTCTATTTCGGCGTGCAGGCCGAGGAGCAGTATACTTTCCGCAACGCTTGGAGTGAAAAAAATTACGGCTTGTACGGCGAAGAGGGCATATTCGACATGCTTTACAGAACCGACGGCGCGACGCACGAGTGCGGCGGAACCTTTACCGACGTGGAAAATGTCGCGCTGGCCGACAAGGCCGCCGGCGGCGCCGATTATTCCGTCAAGATGGAAATCGGCTCCGAAGACGCGGGGTTTACGGGCGAAAACAACCTTTCCCTGCTATTCGTGTCAACGACGATTTATTACGATCTGTACTATCAGGGGAACGTGACGTTCTACGACATGACGGTCGTGATCGACGGCAGGCCTTTCGCGGTCGGGGAGAACGCTTACAGAATCTTGTCCACGGCCGACGAGCGTTCGGCGGCCGATTTGGAAAAGGATCCGATCGCGAACCCCGCCGCCTATCCGTTCGCGCAGATCCAGTTCGTCAACACCTGGTCAAACTTTGTGCCGGTGGATTATCCGCTGCCCGCGGAGAGCGTGGAAATCCTGTTCAGCGTCAGTTACGAGTTGGAACCCGAAGCGCAGCCCGTTATCGCGTGGGGCGCCGATATGGGCACGGAGGGCCGGATCGGCGACGCGTTCCGGTTTACGTTCGATGTGACGAGCGAGAACGATAATCTCGCCGAACCGCACGCGTTTGACGTCGATGTGGCCGTCATGTTCGGCGCGGCCGCGGTCGACGTCGCCAAAACGGGCGATGCTTACAGTTTTACCCCGGCGGCCGCGGGCGACTATTGGATCAAAGTCACCGCCACCGACGAGAGGGGAAACGCGGCGACCGCCGAAAAGATGATCTTCGTCGCGCAATTAGCGGATAAAACGGCGTTGCAGTCAAAATACGACGCGGTGAAAGATACGCAGAAAGGCAACTTTACCGACGAGTCATGGACGGAGTTCCAAAGCAAACTGACGGCCGCAAAGACCGTCCTTGACGACGCGGACGCCTCGCAGTCCGGCGCGGACGACGCGCTGGCCGCGCTGAACGCGGCTTTTGACGGCCTCGCGCCCGTGAAAACCGGCTGCGGCAACGCCGCTTCCGCCGCCGCGATAGGCTTGTTCTTGGTTCTGGGCGCGGCGCTGATCGCCGGCAGAAAACGTTAAACTCCGGGACAAGCCGCAGGCTCCCCCTCCCGCCCGCAATCGACGCGGCGGGAGGGGGAAAGCGGTTGTTTCAATCGTTTAAAAGGTATCTATGGAAAGCATTCGGGACGGAAAGGCCGTCGCCCAATCTGAATCGGCCGCGCGCAAGGATAAAGCGTTGGACGCCCTTTATTGGGCCGTTCGGGTTTTGGCCGTCTTTTTGTTCGTCGCCCTGTTTGTCGCCGACTTGAACCCGGCGCGGATAACGACCAAAATCAACCGCAGCACGTCGCTTTTCACATCGTGTTTTTCCCGCGCGCGGCTGACCATGGGTATCCCGCGGTACGAGTTTTTGGACGGCTTTGAATTTGTAAGTTCCTCTACGGTCGCTTTGCTGTCGGCGTCTTGCGTTTTCGTCGCGTTCGGCGCGGCCGTGTGCCTTTTGGCCGCGGGGGCGAGTTTCGGGAACAACCGCGTCAAAAATCTGGCGGGTTGGTTTCCGATCGGCGGCGCGGCGGCCGTGTTTTTGGGCCTCGGCGGCATTTACCTCGCTTATACGCGAATTTGCAGCCCTTCCGTGCCGCCCGAATTTCTGAACGTTGTGTCGGCCGAGTATGTTTTGGAAGAGGTGCCTCCGTATTTCCCGTGGGGATTTTGGCTCTTTTTCGCCGGGTCCGCGCTTATTATCCTGTTTTCCGCCGCCGCGCGCATCCTGCTGAAACGGGACGGGGCCGAAAAGAAATTCAAATTCGGCGAGGCGCATTTGCTGTTTCTGTACGCTTTTCCCGTCATACTGCTTACCTTCCTTTTTTCCTATTTGCCTCTTTTGGGTTGGCGGTACGCTTTCTTTAATTACGACGTCGATCCTTACGGGATCGGCGGCGCGCTGCAAGGGAAGTTTACTTTCGCGTGGTTTTCCTATCTTTTCAGCAGCGGGCCGAGAGTGTCGGAATTCCTGCTTGTGGTGCGGAACACCTTGGTGATGAGCGCGTTGGGCATAGCGTCCGGTTTCTTGCCCGTGGCGTTCGCCGTTTTTTTCTCCGAAATCAACAACAAGCCGCTCAAAAAAATCATACAAACGGTTACGACCCTCCCCAACTTTATCAGTTGGATTTTAATATACGCCGTAGCGTTGACGCTGTTCTCGACCGAAGGGCTTTGGAACAACATCTTGTCCCGGGTGGCGGGCGGCGAACACAATACGAATTGGCTGATGGACGGGCCCGATCCATGGCTCCGGATGCTCGCGTGGGGGATATGGAAGGGGGTAGGGTGGAGCGCGATCATTTATTTGGCGGCTATCGCCGGGATCGACCAGGAATTGTACGAGGCGGCCTCGATCGACGGCGCGAGGCGTTTTAAAAAGATGTGGTACATCACGGTTCCGTCCCTCCTGCCGACTTTCAGCGTCCTTTTGATGCTTGCGTTCGCCGGTATGCTTTCCAACGGCCTGGAACAGTATCTGGTCTTTTCCAATTCCGCGACGATCGACAAACTGAACGTGCTGGATCTGTATATCTATAACCGCGGGCTGGGCGGCGATTCGAGCAGCGGCATGATCCCGCTGGCCACGGTGATCAGCATCGGCAAATCCGTCATCAGCGTGCTGCTGCTTTTCCTTGCTAACCGGGTTTCTAAATTCCTGCGCGGCGAAAGCATTATTTAAAAGGGACATACTCGATGGATCGATCGATAAAAAAACGGAAGAATCCGAAAAATTCCGGCCCCGTTCAAAAGCAGCGGGCGGCGGACTATGTTTTCCACGCCGTAAACATCTCGGTTTTCCTGCTGTTTACGCTGCTGTGCTTCTTTCCGTTCTATTATCTTTTTATCAACACGATCTCCAACAACGACCTCGTCGCCAAGGGTTCCATCGTGTTTGTCCCGAGAGGCGTTCATTTCGGCAACTATCTCGCCTTGGGCAGCGTCAACAGTTTCTTTTACGCGATTGTCGTTACGGTCAGCCGGACGGTCGCCGGCACCCTCCTCATGGTGCTGGTTTCCTCGTTCGCCGGCTATATCTTTACGCAGCGCAAAATGTGGAAAAGGAAATTTTGGTATCGGTTCGTCATTATCCCCATGTATTTCAGCGCGGGCCTGATCCCCTGGTACACAAACATGCTGTCGTTGGGCCTGACGAACAATTACTTCGCTTACATACTGCCCGGATTGGCGGTCCCTTTCAATATTATTTTGGTCAAAACCTATATCGAAGCCATTCCGCCGGACATAGAGGAAAGCGCGCGCATCGACGGGGCGGGCACATTGACCTTGTTTTTCCGCGTTGTCGGCCCGCTCACCCTGCCGATTCTGGCGACGATCACGATATTCGGCGCGGTAGGCCATTGGAACTCGTTTCAGGATTCCCTGATCCTGATGAACAACCCGAAACTGTTCACGTTGCAGCACCGGCTTTATACGTATTTGCAGCAATCCACCGACCTCACGGCGGGCATGGGGCAAAGGCCCGGGTCGGATATCGGCAAACTCAACCAAACGGTGATCAAATATACGATCGCGATGGTTTCCATTATTCCTATCGTGCTCGTTTACCCTTTCATGCAGCGTTATTTCATCAAGGGCATCATGATGGGCGCGGTGAAAGGCTGACGGAAAATATAAACATAAAGGAGAATGGCGAATATGAAAAAATTAGCGGCTTTTGTGCTGGTAACCGCGCTTGCCGCGTCCTTGCTTGCCGGCTGCGGCGACAAGGACACGGACACGGGGACAGGCTTTGTCCGGCCGGCGACGCATGTCAAATTGGAGGTGTACAGCCAACTGGCCAACGCCGCCGACGATCAGATGGGCTTTTTCAAGACCTTGCTCGAAGACAGGTTCAACGCGGAAATTACGATCGTCAACGACGCGGGCAACAAGTTCGACACGAGAATGGCGAACGGTTTTCTGGGCGACATCGTGGTTTTCGGCAGCAACGGCTCGCAGTACCGGCAGGCGATTCAAAAGAACATGCTTTTCGCGTGGGAGGACTTGGGCATTTTGGAGAGGTACGGCGCCGACCTTTCAAAATATTTTACGGAAGCGCTCGAAGCCAACCGGACGCTCAACAGCGGTTTCGGCCCCGAGGACAAGTATAAAAAGATTTACGGCATCGGGCACGGGATATCCCCCAACCCGGCCGACCACGAGTCTTTCTTTTATTCATGGGACGCGCGGTGGGATCTGTACAAGGCGTTGGGCTATCCCCGCGTCAAAAATCTGGACGACTATTTTCAGGTGCTCGGCGACATGAGGGACCTTTGCAAGAACCCCGACGGGACATGGAAATCGGACGACGGAAAGCCCGTTTACGCAATGTCGCTCTGGCCGGACTGGGACGGCAACATGGTCATGAACGTGAAGTCGTTCGCGTCCAGTTATTACGGATACGACGAACTTCTTTTCGGGCTGTACGACGCGGGCGGCGGCGTTTACCACGACGTGTTGGAGGGCTCCGGCGCTTACGGCGCGGCGGACAACGGGCCGTATTTTAAGGCGCTCGAATTTTTCAACCGGCTTTACCGCGCGGGGCTTTTGGACCCCGATTCCGAAGCGCAGACGTGGGACGGCATGGCGGAAAAGGCGCGCAACGGCCGCACGCTCGTTTCAACCTTCGATTTCGCGGGCAATCTTCTGTACAACACGCGGACGACGTACAAGGACGACGGCTCGGTCAACGTGCAGGGGCATCTCGAACAGGGCAAAATGATGGCGCCCCTCGTGCCGGAGGACGCGAGCGTCATTTGTTACGGTATGAATCCCTACGGCGGCAACCGCGTGTGGGCCATCGGCAAACAGTCGAAGCATCCCGACAGGGCCATGCAGATCATCGACTGGCTGGCCACGCCGGAGGGAGCCATGTCCGTGTGGTACGGGCTTCGGGATTTGCATTGGTACTACGACGAGGGCGGCGGCACGCATTTCACCGACTTCGGCAAGCAATGCTACGCGGACACGGCCACGAGCCAGGCCGGGAAGACATGGGTTTCCCCTTATACCGGCGACTCCTATCCCTTGGCGGGGGACTTCGACAAGGGCCGCCTGCAAATCAACAACATCATTTGGTCTCTGGACAGTATCAATCCCGATTCCAACGGCGAGAAATTCCACAAGGACTATTGGAAAAGCAATATCGAGGCCGCGTCTTTCGATATCGAGCGGGATTGGCGGGCGGTCACCGGCTGCGACAGTTTGCAGGAGTATTTGGAGTCCACAAATTATTCCATCATTCCGGCGGTCAACTATGCCGAGTCCCGCATGTCCGCCGAGTT
The DNA here is from genome assembly GCA_031263605.1 of Clostridiales bacterium. Classification (GTDB taxonomy): domain Bacteria; phylum Bacillota; class Clostridia; order Christensenellales; family DUVY01; genus BNZQ01. Next base: position 12,653 of record JAISFM010000170.1, read on the forward strand.
GGAGGCCGACTGGAACGCTGTCAAGGAGAAAATCAAACAGTACACATGGGCGGCCATGCGCGCGCCCAACGATTTGGCCTATAACACGAGCATCCGCAACATGAAGAGGGACTGCGAGAACTTGAACTACGCGGGCTGTCTCGCGTACTCCCGTCAGGAAGCCGCCAATAAATTCGGCGCGTGGGACGGGTACGAATAGTTAAACAAGTCAACGTTAAAAAATCAAAAAAATATTTTGTCAGGAGGTACTTGTCATGTTGTCAAAAACAATACGGCCGGTAAGGCTTGCCGCCTTTGCGGCGATGCTGGTCCTCGCGGCGGCGTTTCTTGCCGCCGCGCCCGGCGGGAAACGCGGACAGGCCAACGCGGACGGCGGGGAGGCTTTGCCCGCGCCGCCGTTCAGGGAACTGACGGCGCAGGGGCTGGTCGCCGAGATGGGCGTAGGCTGGAATTATGGGAACCGCTTCGACGCGGGCTCTGAAACCGGCTGGGGCAATCCGAAGGCGACGCAGGAATTCTTTAACAGGGTGCACGATATGGGCTACAACACCGTGCGCGTTCCCGTCACGTGGAGCGGCAACCTCGGCAACTCCGCGCCTTATACCTTAAATCAAACGTATCTCGACCGCGTGCAAGACGTCGTCGATTACATCGTCGGCTTGGATATGTTTGCCGTGGTCAACATGCATCACGACAGCAGTTGGCAAAATTCGGCGTTGAACGCGTACCGCGACCAGGGCGCGGGAGCCACAACTTGGGTCAACGCCAAAAACAGGTTTGCCGCGGGGTGGCGGCAGATCGCCGAGCGTTTCACGGGGTACGGGGAGCATCTTCTTTTCGAGTCCATGAACGAGGTGGCCGGCAACAACGCGTCCGTCAACGGCGTCAGAAGCGACACCAGGGCCTTGGTCGAACTGAACCAGATTTTTACCGACGAGGTTCGCGGGACCGGCGGCAACAACGAAAAACGCTGGCTCGTCGTCTGCGGCAGGTATACGAACATCGACACGGCCGCGGACAAGTCCAACGGCTTCAAATTTCCCGACGACCCCCTCAACGCGGCCAATAAATTCATGTTCTCCATCCACGACTACGACAATGAACTGGGGCTCAGCAATCCCGGCCTTCCCGGCTATACGAGAGCGCAGGCCCTCGCTTATTCCGGGCAGATTCAGAAACTCATCGACGGCTACGCTTCGCAGAACATTCCCATTTTCTTCGGCGAATACGGAGCCGGCGACAAGACCTGGTTTCAGCCGGACAACGACAAGGCGTGCGCTTATTGGTTCGAAATGATGAACGCCTATTTCAAAAAGAGCATGGCCGTCGGCTGCGTATGGGACAACGGCGGCATGGCCAACAGCGGCCCCGCCAGCAACGACCAATTTGCCGTGATCGACAGGAATACCGGCCTGCCCCACAGGCCGTATGTCGTCGACGCGAGTTTAAGGGGCTACTATTGCTATGACAACGTGGCGCTCAATCGGATTTATAACGCTATCGGCGGCGACGGCAGCGTCGGCAGCCCTTCCTTTACGCCCGTTAAAGCCGTCGCCGGCGTCACCCTTTCCAAGAGCAGTTTGAACTTGCGCGTCGGGTCCGATTACCGTGTGTCCGCGACGGCGTCGCCCGCGGACAATAACGACCCGTTGGTCTGGACCAGTTCCGACCCGTCCGTCGCGACCGTTTACGAGGGCCTTGTCCGGGCCAAAGGGATCGGCACGGCGACGATAACCGCTTACGCGCAAAGTGCCCGCGATAACGGCCGCGCCGTAAAAGCGACTTTGACGGCGACGGTTTGCCCCGACGGTTCCCTGTCTTCCGGCGGATCGATCGAGGTGGCGGGAACCGCCGCGGTTACGGGCGCTCTTTGGACGAGTTCTAACGGCGCGACCTGGCAGACGGCCGGCGTGGCCCAGCCCAAAGCGGAGTTGAACGCGGCCGCGAGCGGCATAAGGAGAGGGGATACCCTGATTTACAGGTCGTCCAACCCCGGCGTCGTTTCGGTCAATGCCGTCGGCAAATTAGTGGGCGTTTCGGCGGGGACAAGTTATGTGTCCGTATCCACGCGCTCCGGCCTTGAAAAAAAAGTCCTCGTTACCGTGGGTTCGCCTTCGGGCGGCGCAGATGTCGCCGGCCTTACGGCTTCGGGCGCGGTCGCGCTGAGCGCGGCCAATCCGACGGCGGCGGTGACGGCGACCGCAACGTCGGCCGACGCGGACGAAAGGATTTATTTCGAGTCCTCGAATAACGGCGTGGCCATGCCGGTTTCCCGAAACGCCGTCGAACTTTCGGCGGGAACGGCCTCTATGGGGATTGTCGCGGTCGGCAACGGCTCCGCGACTGTAACGGCTTATTCGGACAGAAGCGGAAAAACCTGCGCGTTCGCCGTTACCGTCGCCGGTTTTACGCCGGCTTACGACGACGAAAGGATAGACCGCAACGCCGACCCGAGCGATATCGCGCCTACCGTTACGATCGACATGCCGAACAGCATAGCCATCGATTGGCTTGCCAAAATCAATTATACGGCGGCAACCGCCAATCCCGACGCGGCAAAGCCCCTCGAAATTACGATGAACGTTTCGCTGGACGGCTTTGAAAGCGTGGCGTTAAAGAACGGCTGCTTCATTCCCAACGCGTACGGCGCGTATCGGATCCGCGTCAAGGCGGAGGACGAGTTCGGCAATTCCGCTTTCGCGGCGCACACTCTGAACGTGACGGTGGGTTCCAAGCCCGTCAAAACGCCTCCGGCCGTCGCGTTCGACATGCCCGCGACGGTTCCGAAAGGGACGGAAACCGAAATCAAATTTGACGTTGCGAGCGCGGCTTCCCTGCCCGCGTCTTACGAATTCGAGATTTCAATAACCGTCGAGCACGGGGAATCCCCCGTCGCGGTCACAAAAACCGGCGGCAAATATTTCTTTACGCCCGACGCGGCCGGCGCGTATACCGTCAAGGTGACGGCCGAGGACGGCTACGGCAGCACGGGGACGCAGACGTTCGGCCTTACCGTTTTGGAGAATGCCGTTCCGGTGGATAAAACTGCGTTGCAATCGAAGTACGACGCTGTAAAAGACACGCAAAAAGGCGAATTTACCGACGCGTCTTGGGCGGAATTTCAAAGCAAACTGACGGCCGCTAAGGCCGTTCTGGACGACGCGGACGCTTCGCAGTCCGGCGCGGACGACGCGCTGGCCGCGCTGGATACGGCTTTTGCCGGCCTTGTGAAAAAGGCCGGCTGCGGCAACGCCGCTTCCGCCGCGATAATCCTGCTCACGGCCTTGGGCGCGGCGCTGCCGCTGAAAAAACGCAACTGACCGATTTTTTCCGCTTGGAACGGTTCTATCGCAAAACGGCAAGCGGCATTTGCCCGCCGCTTGCCGTTTTGCGTTGTCATAACAACTCTAATACGGGAGCAGGAATATGAAATTCAGCAAAGGCCAATGGATGATGCGCGAGGGCGTCAAA
>JAISFM010000211.1 GCA_031263605.1 Clostridiales bacterium
TTTTGAAAGGGGTTTGGGGAAAACTTTTTTCAAAAAGTTTTCCCCAAACAATAATATTCCCCTGACCGACACTATTCCCTATCCACTATTCCCTATTCCCTTTTACCTTTTATCTTTTATCTTTTATCTTGCGTAAGCATTATATCATGGGAATCTCGGAATGTCAATACTTTTATGACCAAATGTTTAAATAAAGTTTCAGTGCGGTTCGGCAAATTGGCCGTGTTAGGCTGGGCGGCCTTTTGCTTTACGTAAACTCGCCATCAATAAAACAAACGTTGTCGCCGTATAAATTGTGTATCAAGGATACGATCTCCCCCGGTACGCCCTCTTTGTACAGGGTCAGCAATTTCGGGGAGAGCAGGATTAGGGCGGGCAAAACCGTTTCGTCGGTGATTTTGTCCTCCATGTGGCGCGCCGCACGGTCAAGGGGCTTGCCGTTCCCGCCATACAACTGATACGCGCCGTCCTCTTTGACGACGGTTAAGTCGTTAACCCTGCTGTCCGCCGACCCGACTAAAAACCGCAGAAGTTCGATAAAGGTATCGGGGCGCTCTAAATACCCCGCGTTATCGCCGGCCAATTTGCAGACCTCGCGCCAACGTTCCCGCAATTCCTTCAAACGGAAGTTGTAAAACCCGTCCAACAGCAATTCCCTGCCGCAATGCCGCAACTCGCGCGCGACGATTTCCTTGTCCCATTCGCGGTCGAAAGCAACCAGCGCGGTGATAAAAGCGTTGTAATTGACGGGGTCGCCCTTGGGGATGCGGCTGTGCTTTTTGAGAAATTTCAATTTGAAATTGTTGACGACGATTTCGCTTAAATGGTCGGCCAAAGCCGCCGCAAGCGTCGCTTTTTTCCCGTCCTCGCAGGCCAACGAAACGGAAAAACGCGGGCCGCTCTCATTCCGAATGATCACGCCGTCCGCCCGCCGCACGTCCCCGAGCAGCCCGTTATAGAGGCCGGCCATACAATCGGCGTTCTCGCCGTCCACACTGATCGACAGTTCCCACATACTTTGATAGTGTATGCGAGAGCGATAGGTTTTAAACGGCGGTTTGTGTCGAAAGAAAGGGAGGGGGGGATAGATAAAAGGTAAGAGGTAATTGACAGTCCACAGTGCATAGTCCACAGTCCACAGTTATGGATATTGACAATAAGCACAACCACCCCGCCGCCGTAGGCGGCACCCCTCCGAGGGCGGGGAATTTTTTAACGGTTGGGATTATTCGCTCGCGGAATGAATGACAGAGGTTAAACGAATATGTGGGGGATTTCTCGACTTCGCTCAGATTATGACAGGACTTTGGGCGGGGCGTTCCTCTGTTCGGTAGAGATTGCTTCGTCGCGCTTTGCGCTCCTCGCAATAGACTTGTTGCGAAATTAAGGCGCGAGATGATAGGCGAGGGATTTTTGCGTGTAATACGGGTAAAAATTGCAGTTTGTAGCAACGCTACTAACAAAATTTTTACATGCATTACATGCAATAAAGACCCGCTTAGCGTCCGAGTTGTTTTTCGCAACAAGTCTAATGACCCCGTATTCATTTCGCTGCAACTCTAATGACAAAAGCAGTCCACAGTGCATAGTCCACAGTCCACAGTTATGGATAAAGGGCTTTGCGCATAAGGTGGGGGATTTCTCGACTGCGCTCAGATCATGACAGGAGTTTGCGCGGGGCGTTCCTCTGTTCGGTAGAGATTGCTTCGTCGCGCTTTGCGCTCCTCGCAATGACCCCGTATTCATTTCGCTACAACTCTAATGACAAAAGCAGTCCACAGTCCACAGTTATGGATATAGGGCTTTGCGCAATGTCCTCTATCCGACACTATTCCCTATCCACTATTCCCTATTCCCTTCCCCCTTCCCCATTCCCCGTCAACTGTCATCAGGCGTTTGCGCGGCCGCAAGTTGCCCGAACGGCCGAACAACTTCACAAACTCCACGACGGGGATAATCGAAAAGGACAGGCCCAACGCGCACAATAAATTCAACGCGGACAGCGGGACTATTCCGAACGCCGCGTTGACGCCGGGCGTGTACAGAATGAAAATACTCAACAGCAGGACAAACGCCGCGCCCGCGGCCAGCGTCGGATTGTCAAACGCGCCTTTACTGAAAACGCCGACGTTGCGCTTTTTTAAATTGAGGGAATGCGCGATTTGAGAAAGCGACAGCGTGATAAAGGCCATCGTCCGCCCCGTTTCGGCCGACGCGCGGCAGCCCGCCAGATAGGCCGCCAACACGAAAAAGGTCATCGCCATGCTCTGCCACAGGATATGAAAACCCACGCCCGCCGAGAAAATGCCGCTGCTTTTTCGGCGCGGCGGCATGTTCATGATGTCGCTTTCGCCCCGTTCGAGGCCGAGCCCCACGGCGGGGACCGTGTCGGTCACCAGATTGACCCATAGAATTTGCACCGCGTTGATCAGGTTCAGCCCGAAAATGCCGGACAGCAACAGGGTCAGGACTTCGGACAGGTTCGTGGACAAGAGGAATTGAATCGTTTTGCGGATGTTGTCGTAGATTTTGCGCCCTTCCTCGACGGCCAATACAATCGTCGCGAAATTGTCGTCGGCCAATACGATGTCGGCGGCCTGTTTCGCCGCGTCGGTGCCCGACAAGCCCATGCCCACGCCGATGTCCGCGTTTTTCAAGGCCGGCGCGTCGTTCACGCCGTCGCCCGTCATCGCGCAGACCTTGCCGCGCGCGCGCCACGCCTTGACGATGCGCACCTTGTTTTCGGGCGACACCCGCGCGTAGACCCCGTAGCGGCCGATCGCCTCGGCGAACTGCGCGTCGGTCAATTTGTCGAGTTCCGCGCCCGTCATCGCTTCGCGCTCGGAGGAAATGATCCCCAATTCACGCCCGACCGCCACGGCGGTGTCCGCGTGGTCGCCCGTGATCATGACGGGGCGTATGCCCGCCTTTTTGCATTGAGCCACGGCGGCGGCGGCTTCGGGGCGCGCGGGGTCGGCCATCGCTATCAGCCCGAGAAAGGTCAGGCCGGTTTCAATTTCCGCGTCGGCCGGCAGAGAGTTTTGCGGTTGAGAGTTTATAGGGTGAGGATTTAAGGGGTGAGAGTTTAAGTGTTGAGAGTTTTGCGGTTGAGGATTTAACGGTTTAAAATCGGACGGTTGGGAATCGGGCGTTAAAGGCCGCCGGTTGCCGCCGAGGGCTTTATACGCAAAGCCTAAAACGCGCCGCCCTTTTTTCGCTTCCGCGCCGTTCCGTTCCAATATTTGCGCCCGCGCCGCGCCGTCCAGCGGAACCCGTTCCCCGCCGCGCACGACGTGGGAGCAAAGGCCGATCAGTACGTCGGGCGCGCCCTTGCAGTACGCCGTGAAGCCGCCGCCGTCCGCGTGGACGGTGGACATTCGTTTGCGGCCGGAATCGAAAGCGATTTCCCCTGCCCGCGTGTGGCGCCGGTCGAGCGCGGTTTTGTCGTACCCGCGCGACGCGCAATAGTCGGCGAGCGCGGTTTCCGTCGGGTCGCCCGCGAATTTGCCGTTCAGCACAAAGGAATTGTTGCAGAGCGCGGCGGCCGTCAAAAGCGTGGGGCGGGCGGCGTCGGACGGGCAAAATTCCGATACGACGGTCATTTTATTGAGCGTCAGCGTGCCGGTCTTGTCCGAACAGATCACTTCGGTACAGCCCAAGGTTTCCACGGCGGGCAGGCGGCGCACAATCGCGTTCTTTTTGGACATGCGCGTGACCCCCACCGCCATCACCAGCGTGATGACGGTGTTCAGGCCTTCGGGGATAGCGGCCACAGCCAAACTGACCGACAGCAAGAGGTAGTTGACGAGGTTGTCCTTTTCCGCGCCGAAACGGACGATATTCAAAGCGAACACCAGCGCGCAGATCACGACGACCGAAACGCTGATGATTCGCCCGACCTTGTCGAGTTGGGTTTGCAGCGGCGTTTTGGCCTTTTCCGCGTCGTTCAAGAGGCGGGCGATTTTGCCGACCTCGGTGTCCCCGCCGATCGCCGTCACAACGCCCTCGCCCCTCCCCGCCGCCACCGTGCAGCCCATGAACAGCATGTTCTTGCGGTCGCCTATCGGCGCGTTTCGGCCGGGCAGCGCGTCGGCGGTTTTGTGCGAGGGGACGGACTCGCCGGTCAGCGGCGCTTCCTCGCCGGCAAGCCCGCGACAGTCGGTCAAACGCAGGTCGGCGGGCACGCCGTCCCCCGCCTCTATGATAACGATGTCGCCCTCGAAAAGGCCGGCGGCGGGAATGCGGGCCAGTTTGCCGCCGCGCCGCACAAGGGCGGTGTCTTCGGTCAGTTTGGAGAGGGCTTCGATCGCCTTTTCGGCCTTTTTTTCCTGCGCCGCGCCCAGAACGGCGTTCAGCGCGACGACGAAAAAGATGATCGACAAATCCATCCATTGACTGAAAAAGCCCGCCACCAACGCCGCGGCCAAGAGGATGACCGTCATGACGTTCGCGAGTTGCGCCAGAATCAAGCGCGCAAAGTTCTTTTTCGGCGGGCGCGGCAGGACGTTTTTCTTGCCGCGTTTTTGAAGGGCGGCGATTTGCGAATCGGTCAGCCCGTCGCGGGACGTATTGAAATGTTTCAAGGTTTCGCCGGGAGTGAGGTTGCAGAAGTCCATACATATATGTTTATGAAATTCTATCCACATTTATTAAATTGACAATTTACAATTGACAAATTGCGGATAGGGTTCGTGAAAGCGGTGTTGCCTGTGGGTAAGGGGGGATTTCTCGACTTCG
>JAISFM010000245.1 GCA_031263605.1 Clostridiales bacterium
TTGAAAACGAGCGTACCCGTTATCAATCTAAACACTCCGGACAGAGTCGCCGCCGCTTTACGGCGCGGCGAGGCATTTTATTTAAAGGATAACGACGCTAATATGTTAGTTTACGATCCGGAGTTGGAAGCGGGCAAAAAACATCTTGCCGCTGTATTGGACGAAGCGAAAGCGAGTAATGTTTATCACACCGCCGATGAATTTAAGGCGTTTTTAGATCAATTATAATGTACGGATTTCTTGTAAACGAAAAGTATACAACGATTTAGAGGGCATTAAACAATACTTCCGTAAAAAATGCGCGGAGGATGCGTTTGAAAAACTCAAAGTTGAAATTTGGAAAACCTGCGAGCATTTAGACGCGTTCCCCCGCGCCGGAACGCCTGTCCGTCTGCCCCAATATTCGGATTTTTGGTTTTTGATCGTAAAGTCTTATTATGTTTTTTACACAATTAGTAAAAATACTGTGACCGTTGAAAGAATTATACATACCGCCCGCGATCTAAAAAAGGCGTTAGCCTATTTCAAAGTTTAAAAGTAAATTATATCAGCGTCGTGAAAACCCGTATAGAAATTTGCGGAAAACCCTTTTTGAAAAAAGGGTTTTCCGCGCCTTTCCCAAAAACTTTCACTATAAATGAAAAAACGGTAAAAATTTTTGAAAGGGGCGCGGGCCGCGCCGGTTATTTCCCCGTGCCGGTGGCGAACGTGTAAACATAAACCGCTTTCGCGCCGCCCCGCAACAATATTTTCGCGCATTCGGATACCGTCGCGCCCGTCGTGTATACGTCGTCAATCAATAAAACCGTTTGCCCGCTTATGTTCGGGCATTTCGGCGACAACGCGAAAACGCCTTTTATATTTTCCGCGCGGGTCTTAGCCGACAGCAAAGACTGCTTTTCGGTCGATTTGATTTTCAGTAAACCATCGATATACCGTAGGCCTCTCGCGCCGCCCGTTTCGGTCTTGGGCGTTTCCGTTGCGGCTGTTCCTGTTGTGGGCGTTCCTGTCGTGGGTGTTTCCGTTGTTGTTGTTCCTGTCGTGGCCGTTTTCGTCGTGGTCGTTTCCGTTAAAATCCGGCACAATGCTTTGGCGATTAGGGCGGATTGATTGAAGCCCCTTTCCGCTAAACGTTTCTTTTCCACGGGCACGGGCATACACGCGCCGAAAACAACGCCGCCGTAGGGGTACCGCGCCGCCATAATCCCCGCCAGATGTTTGGCTATCCAACCGTTGCCGTTTTTCAGCGCGACCGTCATGTCCCGCGCCGCGCCGGAATATACGCACGCCGCCCGCGCGAGGACGAAAGCGCGGGGAGAGGCTTTGCAGGTTTGGCAATAATCGGCCTCGTCCTTTAACCGGACGCCGCAGGTTTGGCAGAAACGTTTGTTAAATTCCAAAATTTCCCGGCAACGGGGGCATAAACAAAATTCGCGCGCCTCGCGGAGTTCCGCGCCGCACGAGATACATTTAAATTCCTCGGGGCAGAGCGCGTCGGACAGCAGGCGGCCGAGAGCCGCGAATTTGCCGGTCACGGCTGCCCGCCGATTTTAACCGCGCGGATAATCGCGAGCATTTGAGTTTGCTCCTGCGGGTTTAAGGCGCGGAAATCTTTGAGGAGTCGCCGCTCCCGCTCCGTAAAGCCCGGCGCGGGCATTCCCGCCGGCGGCAGGCGCGACCCATCGTCGTGTTCCAAACCGAGCAGGTAATCCGTCGAAACGTCGAAAATCGCGCTTAACTTTGCAATAGTCGCCGTATCGGGTTCCGCTCGCCCCTGTTCCCAGTTAGCGTAACAACTTTCCACTACGCCTAATTGTCGCGCCACTTGCTTTTGCGTAAGGCTCAACGCGGCTCGCGCTTCTTTTAACCGATCGCGGAATGTGGCATTCATACATAGAATATATAGGACTACTACATAGAATGTCTTTTAACAGGTAAAAATATGTACAATAAATTAAAATTTATAGATGAAATTACTATAACATGAAAGCGCATACAGAAATGTTGAATCAATTTAAACTTAAACGTTCAGAATGACTGGATTTACAAATGACGAATGACGAATTGCGGTTTAAGAATTTTGCGCGCAAACGCCTTAACCGCAATTCTGCATTCTGCATTTATGTGTGGGAGATTTCTCGACTTCGCTCGAAATGACAGGAAGGGGAGGCGCATTCGGAATGAGAAAGGAAAGCGCGTGAGCGTTCCTGTGTTTGGTAGAGATTGCCGCGTCGCGCTTTCGCGCTCCTCGCAATGACCGTCGGGACGCATCGCGCTCCTCGCAATGACATGGGTTCGCGCGCGGCGGTTTCAGTTTGAAATGCGTGAAAGTTTTTGAAAGGGGGCGCGGGGGGAAACTTTTTTCAAAAAGTTTCCCTCCGCGCAAAATGACAGGAAGGGGGCGCAATCGGAATGAGAGAGGAAAGCGCGCGGGCGTTTCTGTGTTTGGTAGAGATTGCTGCGTCGCGCTCCGCGCGCCTCGCAATGACAAAAGAGGCGTTCGCGCTCCTCGCGCTGACATGGGTTCGCGCGCGGCGGTTTCAGTTTGAAATGCGTGAAAATTTTTGAAAAGGGGGCGCGGGGGGAAACTTTTTTCAAAAAGTTTCCCCCCGCTCAAAATGACAGGGAAGGCGCGTTTTCGCCGGCGCGTACTTTTTATTTGCTATATTAAAATGTTGAAAGTTTTTGAAAAGGGTTTGGGGAAAACTTTTTTCAAAAAGTTTTCCCCAAATACGACCTCCCTAACCCCGCGCGTAACTTTTCAACATAAACCGCACCCCGTACAGTTTCTGCTCTTGGGAATTGGTAATCTCCTGTTGATAGCCGATCAAACGGTAAGCGGCGAACGACAAAACCGCCCCATTCAAGGTCAACTTGTCGGTCGTCGAATAATAGGCCTCGATGTGGCCGCCTTGGAAAGCGGTAGAGTTGCTCAACGGATAGCCGGCGTATACGCACGCGATATTCGCGCCGGTCGTTTTGGCGTCGCCCAATTCGGCCGGCAACTCGCTCCGATACCCGCCCGTATTGTCGCCGGTCGCAAAGGAAAAATTCGCGACGCCCGTTCTATTGGCGACGTCGTCGTAAACGTTGTACAGTTTGAAACTGTTCTGCGTGGCCGCGCCGTCGATCTTGACGCGGCGGACGGCGGCGGTCAGCAGGTAAAACAGTTGCTCGTTGTCGTAAACGTCGGTTAAATTCTTGGTTTTCACGGTAATGGCCGTCGGGTCCGCCGCGAGCGCGCCCGTTGCCGCGTCGTAGAGCCGGTACGAGCCTTTCCCCTCGGCGTAATTAAAGGCATAGGCATAACTGTCTTTTGCCGTGTTGTAATACCGCCTCTCCCCGTCGGCGTCGGCGCGGCCGTAGAGCATCTCCTTTTGGACCGTCGAGGGGAGCAGGGGCGTGCCGCTCGAACCGAAGGCGTGAAAAACCGTCTCGCTGTGCAGGGTATCCTCGAAAGCCGTTTCGCCGTCGGCTTTGTAGGGTACCGTCATGTCTTGGGTGAGGAGCGCGGTTTCCTCGTCGGTCTTCTGGAATTGCAGCGTCCAAACGCTGTTTTCCACGTCGTTGACGACGCGGGGCGTTTCGTGGGGCGCGCCCGTCTCCGGATCCGTGTATTCGGTCACTGTAACGGAGTATTCGAGCGTTTCGGACGCGAGCGAGTAATCCACGAGGTTCATAAAGCAAAAAGGCGGGTCGGCGGGAGCGGAGCAGGCCGCCAGCAACAGGAGCGCGGTCGAGAACAGAATTAACAGCGAAAATTTTTTATTCATTTTTTAGTACCGTATTCTATTATATCATGTTATAATAAATAGCGGTAGTAAAATTACGCGCTTTCTCGATTGCTTGCAATCGAGAAAGCGCGATTTACAATTTACAATTTACAAATGACAAATTGCGGTTTGAGGATTTGGCGCGCAATGTACTTTAATCCGAAATTTGGCCATCGTCAATTGTAAATTGTCAATCATATAAAAATGACACTGTATCTTGCCGAAACCTATGCCGCCGCGTTCGGGAACGCCGTGCGGGCCGCCGATTTGACGCGCGGCCTGAATATCGTCACGCCCGACAGGCTGACGCTGCAAGGCGAGAAACTCGCTTTAAAGGCCTTGGGGGTTGCGGGCAGTTTCGACATCGAGGTCTATGGGTTCGACCGTTTGTATTACGCTTTGACGGGCGATACGGGCGTTCGGAGTATGCCCGTCCTGCAAGGGATTTTGCTGACCGCCCGAATCGCGGCGGAGAACGCCGACAAATTTCAGTGCTTTTCCCGCAGCGCGGGTTACGTCGGTTTCGCCCAAAACGTGTACCGGATCATTTCGGGCTTTAAAGCCGCCCGCGTCGGCCCCGCCGATTTGGCGAACGGCGTACAAGACGCGGGTTTGGCGCGAAAATTGGCCGACATTGCTTTGATCTATGCCGAATACGAGCGGATCAAGGCCGACCGGCCCGATATTCACGACCGCCTCGCGCGTACCGCCGACTGTTTGCGGGACGGGGCGTTGCGGGGAAAGGAAATTTTGTACGCCGGCTTTGACGATTTGTCCCGCGCCGAATTGGAGACCGCGCTCGCCGCCGAGCAGGGCGGCGCGAGGGTCAGTTTCGCCGCCGCGAGAGGAGCGAGGATTGTTAACAATGCACAATGCACAATGCACAATGCACAATGTTCCGGACATTTTTCTTTAAGTGAGCCCGTCACGGAAGGCCCGTCAAAAGAAAATAGTCCGGCCAAAAAAGAAAAATCGGTCGGGGAAATTTTATCGGGTCGCTCTGAACGAAGTGAAAATTCTCAATCCGAACTTCTCAATTCCCAAACCGAAATTGTGCATTGTGAAAACAGCCTCGCCGAAATTACTCAAGCGGCCGCGCTCATCAATGATTATATCCGAGCGGGGTACCGATACCGCGACATCGCCGTTCTGTCGGGCGACTTGAACGCGTCCGCGCCCGACGTCGCGCGCGTGTTCGCCGGCGCGGGAATCAATTTCTTTTTGGACAAGTCCCGCGATTTGACGGCGCACCCCTTTTATAACTACGTCGCGGCGGGGCTGGCCGCCGTCCGCGGCAACTTCGGGCAACGGGAAGTCCGCGCTTTCTTGAAAAATCCGTTTTTCCCTTTGCCCCAAGAGGACAAAGAAAAATTTGAAAATTATATCCTGCGTTTCGGAATCGACCGCAACCGCTTTCAAAAGGTATGCGCGTACGCGCATACGCGCACGTCCCGCGCCGATACGCGCGGCGGCGGTACGTTCGACGGCGATACGCGTGGCGGGGACGCGTTCGACGGCGGAATGTCCGGCGGCAGCGTGTTCGAGGGCGGTATATCCGATACCGATACGCATGGCGGCGGAACGTCCGGCGACTGTATACCCGATACCGATACGCGCGGCGGTGACATGTTTGACGGCGGTATACCCGATACCGATACGCATGGCGGCGGAACGCGCGGCGACTCGTTCGATCCCGAAAAAATCCGCGTTCAACTGCTTGCGGCGTTGAACGGCTTGACGGCGGGCGGGCGGATCGGCGACAACGTAGAGGGGATTTTGCATGGGGAGGCCGCGCGGGAGACCGCTCAAGCCTTGATCGCGCGCGCGCCCGACCCCGAAACGGCCGAAAGTTTGCGCATGGGCTTCGCGTATTTTGACGGCGCGTTGGAATACATACGCGATATTTATCCCGCCGGCCTTGGCGCGGAGGATTTTGCGCGGGCGTTCGAGACCTGCTGCCGGGGGATCGAGATCAACGTGCTGCCGCAATACGCCGACAGCGTGTTTGTGGGAACGTCGGGCGCGCTGCGCCTCGCGCCGCCGCGCGTGCTGATCGTGCTGTCGGCCAACGAAGGCTTGTATCCGGCGGGCGCGGAGGAAAGCGGCCTTTTGACGCGCGCGGACGCGGACGTTCTGAAAAAGAGCGGCATAGGCGCGCCGACGGGCGCGCGCGAGGCCGAGGACTTAGCGGCGTTCGACGCGCTCGCGGAGTTGCGTTCGGCGGGGCGCGCGCATTGTTTTTATTCGGCCGCAGGGCCGGACGGGACGCCGTTGTTGAGGTCGTCCATATTAAATGCAGAATGCAGAATGCAGAATGCGGAATGGAACGGACATTTTTCTTTGAGTGAGCCCGTCATGGAAAGCCCGTCAAAAGAAAATAGTCCGGCCAAAAAAGAAAAATCGGTCGGGGAACTATTAGGGAATGCAGAATGCAGAATGCAGAATGCAGAATTAAAGGACAAGAGTAATGCACAATTATCGGGCAATGAATGTCATTTTGAACGAAGTGAAGAATCCCAACCGATAAATAATGATGCGGAATGTGGGATAGGGTTACCGAACGCGGCGGTGATTGAGGGTAAGGAATGCAAAGCATACTCAAAGCCCATTCTTCGACAGGTCAATAATTCTGCATTCTGCATTCCGCATTCTGCATTAACCGAATTAATCGATCAACCATCCTCAATTCCCACTTCCCCAACCGCAACTGTGGACTGTGAACTGTGCACTGTGGACTGTAAAAACTCCCCAACCGTGGACTGTTCAAGGCTCTATTTCCGCCGCGCGGCCGCCAAAGTCTCGCAAATCGAGACCTTTTACAACTGCCCCTTTAAGCATTTTTTGCAATACGGGCTGCGCTTGGCCGAACGCCCCGAGGCCGTTCTGGGTGCGCCCGAAATCGGCAACCTGCTGCATTCGGTCGCGGAACTCTTTGTGCGGCGGCACGTCCGGCGCGGCGCGGTCGCGGAGCCGGAAGCGCGGGCGGCGGCGCGGGGGATTTTCCGCGAATTGACGGTGGGCGCGGATTATGACGTGTACCGCTCGTCCCAAAGCGGCAAAAATTTGTTGCGGCGTTTGCGGGACGAGGCCGAAGCTCTCTGTACGGTAATCGCGCGCCAACGGGACTGCGGGACGTTCTCCCCGCAATTCACCGAGGCCAGATTTGCCGCCGCGGGGGATTTCGGCGCGCTGCCCATCGGCGCGGGCGGGCGCGCCCTGTTTTTGGAGGGGCGGATCGACCGCGTGGACGTTCTGGAAAAGGGCGGCGAGCGGTACGCGATCGTGATGGACTATAAAACGGGGACGGTCGATGCGGGGCTTTCCAAAATCGGTTTGGGGACGAACCTGCAACTGCCCGTGTATTTGGCCGTTTTGCGCGAGGCGGGCTATACGCCGGCGGGCGCGTTCTATTTCCCCGTGCACAACCGGGGCGACCGCAGTTATAAGTTGAAAGGCTACGTCCTGTCGGACGGCGGCATTCCGTTCGAGATGGATTCGTCCCTCGCGGCGAGCGGCGAAAGCGCGGTATCCGAGGGCGTCAAATTGAAAAGGGGCGGCGCGTTCAGAAAGAGCCGGTTCCTGCTGAACGGCGCGGAGATGGACGCGTTTATCCGTTTCGGCGTCGAGATGGCGCGCCGCGCCTGCGCGGCGGCGTTGGCCGGCGAACGCGCCGTTTATCCCACGGACGGCGCGTGCCGCCGCTGCGCTTACGGCGGCGTTTGCGGTTTCGACCCCGAGTGCGGCGAACTGCGGCGCGGGGAGCGCGTGAACAGCGTGGACGATTTGATGAAAGCGATTGAGAATTAAGAAGTAGGAAGGGCGAAGTAGGAAGTGTCGGTCGAATTTCCGTAGAACGGATTTGTCGGCGGGCATGAAACGCAAAGCAACCCGAAGTTTCTTTTTTGCGACAGCATCCGACACTTCGTCCTTCGTCCTTCCTACTTCGTCCAATTAAGAAGTAGGAAGTAGGAAGTAGGAAGGACGAAGTAGGAAGTGTCGGTCGAATTTCCGTAGAACGGATTTGTCGGCGGGCAAGAAACGTATAGCAACCCGAAGTTTCTTTTTGCGACAGCATCCGACACTTCGTCCTTCCTACTTCGTCCATACTATTAACGGAGCGAAATATGCCTTATACACCCGAACAACTTCAAGCGATCCGGTCCGAGTCCCCCGATATTCTGGTGGCGGCGTCGGCGGGCAGCGGCAAGACCGAAATTATGACGCAGCGCGCGGCGCGGCTGCTGCTTTCCGGCGTCGCGCCCGAAAGCATGGCGATTGTGACCTTCACGACGGGGGCGGCCGCCGAAATGAAAGCGCGGTTGGCCGCGATTTTAACGGAACAAAAGGATACAGACAAAAGGGGCGCGGCGGCGTTGAGCCCGCTGCAAAAGGATACGGACAAAAAGGGCGCGGCGGCGTTGAGCCCGCTGCAAAAGGATACGGATAAAAAGGGCGCGGCGGCGTTGAACTTGCTGAAAGCCGTCAAGATCGGCACTCTGCACAGTTTTTGCCGCGCGGTGATCCGGCAATTTTTCTGGAAAATCGGCGCGGACCCGAACTTTTCGGTGGCCGACGAGGGCAAGGCGGCGGCGTTGCGGCGGTCGGCGGCGGGCAAGACTCTGGAATCGTTTTTGGAAAAGGACGCGCCGGGGTTCGCGGAATTGACCGACCGGCTGGCGTTCATGCGGGGCGACGAGGCTTTGAAAGACTTGATCGTTCAGATCGCCGAGACCGCCCGCAACGGCCCCGACCCCGGCGCGTGGCTGCAAGCCCGTTTCGAGGAGGCGGGCGCGGACGGCGACGACGGCCCGCACGTTAGATTCCTCCTGCAAGCGGCGGAAGAGTACGATAAGCAGTACGCGCGGTTAAAGGCCGACAAGGGTTTGATGGATTTTTCCGACCTCGAAAACAAGACGCTGGAAATCCTGCGCGACGGCGAATCGCTGGCGGCGGCGCGGCGGATTTGGCGGTATATTTTCGTGGACGAGTACCAGGACGTCAATCCGGCGCAGGAGCAAATCATTTCCGCGCTCGGCGAGGGGGGGAACCTCTTTTTGGTCGGCGACCCCAAGCAGAGCATTTACGGCTTCCGCGCTTGCGACGCCGGTATTTTTGTCGCTAAATCCTTGGACACAGCGCGACGCGAGGTCATTCGCCTCAACGCCAATTTCCGCTCGAAGCCCGAAATTTTGGATTTCTGCAACGACGTGTTCTCCGGCCTGATGACGCCCGCCGCGGGCGGCGTGGACTATGCGCGCGAAGCGATATTTCGGATCAATGCGCAATGCACAATGCACAATGCGCAATTATCGGATAATGCAGAATGGAACGGACATTTTTCTTTAAGTCAGCCGGTCACGGAAAGCCCGTCAAAAGAAAATAGTCCGGCCAAAAAAGAAAAATCGGTCGGGGAACTTTCCAATGCGCAATGCACAATGCACAATGCACAATTAAAGGATGAGATTCTTCACATCAAACAGAATGACAGAGAGAGCATTCGGAATGACGATGAAAAAAACAAATCCGAAATTGTGAATTGTGAATTGTGCATTGTGAATTATAAAACCCCTTTCCCCAAAATCTGCGTCGCTTACGACGGCGGGGCGGAGGAGGAGGCTGAACTCATCGCCCGCGAAATCGAGATTTTGCGCGCGCAGGGCTATCAATACGCGGACATTGTCATTCTGACGCGCTGGCTGTCCAGTTCCTATGCCCGCGCGCTGGCGGCCGCCCTCACGGCGCGGGGCGTGCCCCTGTCCCTGCCGCGACTCTCCGACGCCGGCGACGGCTTTCTGTTGGATTTGTTGCGCGTCGCCGACAACCGCAGGCAGGACATTCCGCTGGCGGCCGTCATGCGCGGCGCGTTTTTCGGGTTCACCGACGGGGAACTCGCCCGTATCCGGCTGCGCGCGCCCGACGAGGAATTTTTTTACGACGCGGTATTCGATTGCGCCCGGGAAAAAGGCGGCAAGGACGGTTTGGGCGAAAAAACGGCGGCCTTTTTGAACGAACTGGACGCGCTGTCCCGCGTGGCTTGCGCGTTGCCCGCCGCCGAGTTTATCGACTATGTTGCCCGGCGATTTCGGTATCGGGATTATTTAGCGGCGGGCGCGGACGGGTCGGAACGCTTTGAAAACTTCCTGCGCAAAGCGCGGGTGAACGGGCCCGAGAGCCTTTCGGAATTTCTGTTGCACCTCGACGAGGAGGCGTGCGGCGGCGCGGCCGAGCCCGCGCCCGCGTCCGACGCGGTGCGGCTGACCACGGTGCACCGCTCCAAGGGCGCGCAATATCCGGCCGTGATTTTGGCGGGGACGGGCAAAGCCTATATCAACCGCCACGCCCGCCGCCCCGCGCTGGTGGATTTGACGCGCGGTTTGGCCTTAAAGCCTAACGGACATTTTTCTCGTGTTATGCCCGTCAGGGATATTCACAATGCACAATGCAACGGACATTTTTCTTTGAGTGAGCCCGTCACGGAGAGCCCGTCAAAAGAGCGCGGACATTTTTCTTTAAGCCAGCCCGTCACGGAGAGCCCGTCAAAAGAAAATAGTCCGGCCAAAAAAGAAAAATCGGTCGGGGAACTTTTATCGGGTGATAATTCACAACTATCGGAGAATGCGGAAATAAATAATGCAGAATGCAGAATGCAGAATGCAGAATTATCGGACAGAGTACCGGGCGCAAGGCAGGACGCGCAACTATCGGGCAAAGAGTGTCATTCCGAACGGAGTGCGGAATCCCAACCGATTGAAGCCTGTCGTTACGAAAGCATTTTGAACGCCCTTTACGCGGCGGAATTGTCGGAGGAAGTCCGCGTTCTGTATGTCGCGCTGACGCGCGCGAAGGAGCGGCTGATCGTGACCGGCTGTATGCGGGAAAAGGACGGGGAAAAGGGCGCGGACGGGGAGGCGGGCGGCGGCCAATCGGCGTTGAAGTGGCTGCTTGCCCACAAAAGCCCGCATTGCGAGTATGGGTTTTATCCCGCAAATTCCGGACATTTTTCTTTAAGTGAGCCCGTCAGGGAGCACAATTCACAATTCACAATGCACAATGCACAATTAAAGGATAAGGCACAGGGCGCAATTCAGAACGCGGAATTAAAGGAAAAATCCGAAATTGTGAATTGTGAATTGAGCATTGTGAATTGTAAAAAGTCCGACGTTCTCAATACCTGCGTTTACCCTTACGCGGCCGACCTGCGCCGCCCCGCAAAGACCACCGCTACGGCTTTAAACAATTCACAATTCACAATTCACAATGCACAATATGCCGGACATTTTTCTCATGTAAAGCCCGTCACGGAAAGCCCGTCAAAAGAAAATAGTCCGATCAAAAAAGAAAAATCGGTCGGGGAATTATCCTTAAAGGACAAGACCGACCTTCTCAATTCTCAATTCTCAATTCTCAATTCCCAATTCGAGCCTTTCAATTCCAAAGACGTCGGCACGGCTTATCATGCGGCGTTGAATTACATAGGAGACATAAACAATTCACAATTCACAATGCACAATGCACAATTAAAGGACAATAGTAATGCAGAATGCGGAATGCAGGATGCAAAATTAAAAGAAAAATCCGAAATTGAGAATTGTGAATTGCGCATTGTGAATTGTAAAAAGTCTGACCTTCTCAATTCTCAATTCTCAATTCTCACTTCCTTTCTCGATTCCCTGCTCGCCCGCAACGTCCTCACGCCCGCGCAGCGCGCCGCTATCGATCCCGCCGTGCTCGCGCTGTACTTCCAAAGCCCCCTGCCCGGCATGGTTGCCCGCGCCGACAAAGTTTACCGCGAGAGGAATTTCATCTATGACGACGACGGCATGATTGTGCAGGGGCGGCTCGACCTGCTGCTCGCCGAGGGCGACGGCTTGACGGTGGCGGACTACAAATTGAGCGGCGGCGACCCCGAGGCTTTTAAAACGCGGTACGCCGCCCAAATACGGATTTATGCGCGCGCCGCCGCCGATATGTTAGGGAAACCTATCAAAGCCGCCTATTTTTATCACATTAACACGGGAAAACTGATTGCGGCCCTTTAAAACAGGTTGCAATTTTTCCGAAAGAGGTATATAATAATACCTGTATTAGGTAAAAGATATTTAGATAAAAGATAAAAGGTAAAAGATAAGGTTAAAGCGTTCGCGCTAAAATGTTTCCGATTGCGGGCAAGAAACATATAGCCACCAAGAAGTTTCTCTTTGCGTCGGCATCCGAAACTTTTACCTTTTATCTAAATATCTTTTATCTAAATTCAAACGTTTGCTTGTACTTTGTCGCGGGAGAGTTTTATGATCCAAAGAATTGTCGATTTCTTTAACGGCCTGATCGCCGGCATGAGTCCGGAAATCGTGCTTGCGGTCACGTTCGGCATTTTAGCCGCCGTGTTTTTGATCCTGCTGTTCGTGTCGTTTTATCCGAAACGTTTCAATGCCGAAACGGGGAACGTGTTGGCGGCGATGCGCGACCATCCGGAGGACACCGGCCTTTTGGACGTTTGCATGGGGCGGTTCCCCGGCGACATTCCCGAACTCTGGAAAAAATACCGTTCGGGCGGCACGGTGGACGCGGGTATGTATATCGACCAAAAAATCTGCGTAGAGGCGCCGATGGGCGGCCGCGCTATGCGCGTGATAAGCATGGGCATGTCCACAATCTTGATTGCGGCGATCGCGCTCGCGTTGGGGGTGGCGGTCAACGGCGGCAAGTTCAACGGGGTCGGCATCTTCCCCGCGTTGGTCGTTCTGCTGTCCGGCGTGGTCTTTATGTCGGTGTTGCACGTCCTGTGGGGCCGCCGCTATAAAAAAGTGCTGCGTTCCTATTATACGCTGATGGACGTTTTGACGCTGAACCTGCCGCGGCGCGGTATGCTGTTCCTGCCCCCCGCGGGCGGCGCGAAAGCGGCCGGCGTTCCGCGCCGCGACCCGCCCCGCGCGGCCAAGCGCGAGCCCCGTGCCGAGCCCGTCGCGGAATCCGTTCGACCCGCGGTTGAAGTCGCGCCCGAAAGCGACGGGCCGGAGATATTGATTTCCCCGGCGGCCGAGCCCGAGCGCGCCGCGAAAATCGTCGCGGACGAAACGGACGCCGCGCCGCGCGCCGGCTCCGTTGAAACCGACGAGCCGGAAAAAGAGGACATCGTTGAAAAAATCGACCGGGTGATCAATGAGAACGCGAGCAAGCAGACCATGCTGGAAGTGGCTAAATTATTGTCCGCCGAGCGCAGGAAGCCCGAGAATCAAAAGCCCGTCCAGCAAAAACGCTTGAACGACGCGTTGGCGAAGTTGTTGAAGGCGTTGTCCGCAAAGAAATAAAAAAATAAACGGGAATCCCAATCGATTGCGGGAAAACTTTTTGCGGGAAAACTTTTTGAAAAAAGTTTTCCCGCGCCTTTTCAAAAACTTTTACCAAGGGCAAGAAACATAATTAAGTTGAAAATTGAAAAGTTAAGGATAAAGCGTTCGCGCTAAAAAGTTTTCCGCTCACGGGAGTGTACAAACCGCATTGCTCATGAGCGCGTCGCGGCAATCTCTACAAAACACAAAACGCGCCTTTTTATATAGAGATTGCCGAGCCGTGCTCATGAGCAATGCGGTTTGTACACTCCCCCGCTCACGGGCAAGAAACATATTAAGTTGAAAGTTGAAAATTGAAAAGTTAAGGATATAGTGTTCGCGTTAAAAAGTTTCCGCTCATGGGTAAGAAACATATAGCATACTGAAAGTTTCTTTTTGCGGCAGCACCCGACACTTTTCAACTTTCCACTTTCATTGCCCCTTCTCCCGCGCAAAATCCCCCGACCGACACTAATCACTAACCACTAATTCTCCATTCCGTTCCGCGCCGGCACCGCCTTTTTATCTTATTCGGAGTATTTCGTCAACTCCACCAGCCGCCCAAACTTCGACGCGGTTTCCACGGTGGCGGGGCGGACGATTTGGCCGGCGCAAATGATTTCCCTGTTCCGGCTGTTCACAATCCCGCGCGTCACGTGCCGCCCCAGCAAAAAGCCGTAATCGGCGACGATCCGTTCGGGGATATGCACGGTTTCATGCGGCCAAACCTCGATTTTTTTGCCGGTGTCCACAATGACATATTCCGTTTCGCCTGTTCCGTCCGGCTCGTTTTCGGCGTTGCGCCGGCTTTCCGTATCCTTATTTGTATCCTTATCGCCGTTATTTTCGCGCGGTTCCCTTTCGGTTTCCACGGCCGCCGATTGGCGCGGGGCTTCCGCCGCGCCGCCTGCGGGGGCGGGTTTTATTTCCGGTTCGGGTTCAATGTCGCTGATCGTCACGGCCGCCGCCGTAGCCGCGGGCATGTTCCGTTGTTCGGCGTCGCCGATTGTCACGGCTGTTGCCTTAACTTTGGGCATGTCCCGTTGCGGGTTTTGGGGCTTTTCCGCGACGGGGTTTTTAAACGGTACGGCCACGCCGACAGCCGGCTCGTAAATATAGCTCTCTTTCAGTTCTCCCGCCGTTTCCTTTTTTGTCGGTTCCACTTTCTCATTCGCCGGTTTTGCTTCCGGCGTTAGCCGTTCGGTTGTACCGCCCTCCCGCTCCGTTGCGGTTTCCAAGGCTTGAACCGTCCGCGTTTTGTCTTTGGGTTTGGGGCGCGGCGCGGCTTTGGCGGCGGGTTTGGCGAGTTTGACGGGCTTGTCCCCGTCGCCGGCGACCATGATGTCGGTTCCGGCGGTCAAAAGTTCTTTCATGCCGATCCGTATGCCGCCGCCGTACAGCAAAGCCTCGACGGCGTATTTCGGCCCCAAAACCACGTCCTCGACGGCGCCGAGCAGTTTCCCGCCCGCCGTATAGACGGTATGCCCCAGCGGGTTGTTTTCCTCGAAACCGACGGCTCGGGCGTCTTTGACGGCGTTGCCGGATTTGATCATGACGGCGTTCTCGCCGAGGGCGTACACGTCCGCGAGGGCGACCGTTTTTTTATCGCAATCCTCGTCGCGCTCGTCGAGAAGGAGCAGCCACTGCGCTTTTTTGAGCGGCTTTTCAAAGGCCGCGCCCATCACGACGCCCTCCAAACGCCCTTCGTACAGGCTGATAAGGGGTTTCCCCAAAAACTCGCTCAATTTAACCATCAATAAAACCTCACTTCTATCAATATATAAGCATGTCCGATAAAATATACCTTTTGGAATTGAAAGTTGAAAATTGAAAAGTATTGGATGCTGTCGCAAGAAGCAACTTTTATTATGCTTTATGTTTCTTGCCCGTGAGCGGGGGAGTGTACAAACCGCATTGCTCTGAGCGCGGCTCGACAATCTCTATATAAAAAGGCGCGTTTCGTGTTCGGTAGAGATTGCCGCGTCGCGCTCCGCGCTCCTCGCAATGACCGGTAGCAATGCTGTTTGTACACTCCCGTGAACGGAATTTTTAGCGTGAACGCCAATCCTTTAACTTTTCAACTTTCAACTTAATATGTTTCTTGCCCGTGAGCGGAAACTTTTTAGCGCGAACGCTAAATCCTTAACTTTTCAATTTTTAACTTTCAATTTTCAACTTGCCTCCCCCTGCGCGCAAAATCCCCCGACCGACACTAACCACTAACCACTAATCACTAACCACTAACTTTCAACTTGCTCCTGCGCGCCCCGTTCACGCGGTGAATTTCGTTTGAAAATACAGGCGAAAGTGATATAATTATTCTCGCCATGTTTCTCAATGTCTTTTATTCGATCGTCGCGTTGGTCGCGCTTCTGGTTCCGGGTTTCGTTTTGCGCAAACTCAAAATGATTTACAAGGTTTCGGTCGGCAGCATGGTCAATATCCTGCTGTACGTCTGCCAGCCCGCGCTGATCATGAAAGCGTTCTTCTATATTCCCGAGGGCATTCCCGGGAAACCCGCAAGCCCCGACCCGCGCTCGCCGGATTTGCTGGCCGGCATGGGGTGGACGTTTCTGTTTTCGGTTGCGGCGGGGGTGATCTTTTTCTTTTTGGTCAAACTGTGCTATTTGAAAAACAAAAAACCCGACGCGGCGCGCGTTTATACCTTTGGCGCCCTTTTCGGCAACGTCGGCTTTATCGGGATACCGTTCATCGAATCGGTCTTGAAGGGCCAGCCGTCGCTGCCCTGCGCGCTGATCTACGCGGCGGTTTTCAACGTATCGTTCAATGTCCTCGTGTGGACGCTGGGCGTGTACGTCATCACGGGGGACATCAAGACGATGAGGCCGGCCAAAGCGGTCCTCAACCCGTCCGTAAGCGTCCTGATCGTGGCCTTGCCGCTGTTTTTCTTGCAGGTGCATTTGGAAGCGGTCTTTTCGCCCGCCGTCCGTATCCTCACGCTGCTGGGCGAGATGACCGCGCCGCTGTCGATGTTCATCGTGGGCATACGCCTGGCCGATTTGAAATTCCGTGAAATCTTTTCCGATCGGAACGCTTACCTGTGCAGTGGGCTGAAACTCGTCGCGACGCCTTTGGCGATGTTCCTGTTTCTGTGGCCGTTCCGCGCGCTCGGCGTGTTCGGCGCGCCCGGCTCCGATTTTTACGAGAACTTCGGGCGGGCGGCGATCCTTGTCCTGCTTGCCCTGTCCGCGTTGCCCAGCGCGGCCAGCACGATCGCCTTTTGCGAAAAGTACGAGGGGGATTACAATTCGGCGGTCAAGGGCTTCATGAACAGCACCCTGTTGTCGGTCGCCGCCGTACCGTTGGTGTTGACGCTGTTGTTTTTTTTGCTGCCTTGAACTTGTTGTGAAATGAAGGCGCAGGGTGGAACGCAGGGGATTTTTGCGCATAATAACCCTGTATCGTTCAAATTGTTTCCCCGTTAGGGATTCTTTATTTTGTTCATACGCTGTAAATAGCCCAACACAATCCCCGGCACGCCTCTGTTCCGTTCCGACTCCTCGGGCAGAGCCGAATACGGCACGGGGTGGGCGTGGCGGTCGTCCGCAATTTCGATTGTAAAGGCGGGGATTTTTAGGGTTTCGACACACCAATCCTTGTAACCGCCCGCGCTGTTTCGGTCGCCGTCGATTAAACGGTAACCGGTCGCCGACGCAAGGGCTTCGGCAAGGCGGCGGTCGCGGGAAAGGGCGGGTTCGGCTTGATGAAAACGCCAGTAAATTTCCCGACCTTTGCTGTGGTAACTGATTGTGATTTTCGGCCGGACTTTCAACGTAAAATCAATCAGAGCGCGCGTTTCGGGTTCGCTCGCAGGATACGGCCCCGGCCAACTTTCGGCGGCGGGTTCTTTCACATTCTCTGCGCCCATGCCCCAACGGGCGGGAAAATTGCAGTTGAGATCCGCGGCGCGGGCGCTGGCTTTCCATAAGGAGAAATCCCCGCTCCTATCGGAGTCGTTACGAAGCCTCTCCGCGAAATCTTTGCCGGTCTTTTCGTGTACGGGATCGATAGAAGTCTTGATAGCGGCGGCGTTGCAATCCGCGGTTTTTTTCTTTCCCGTGCGCAAAAAACCATCGTAAATCTTTTCGTTTTTAGGTTGCGCAACAACTCTGTTGATTTGCCGCAAATGCTCCCGCCGTTTCGGGTCGGCGATAAAATCCGCGCCCTCTTGCGCGAGGCGAACGCCGTCAATGTTGACCATGGGAATAAAATAAATGCCGCAAGACCGCAATTCGCGGGGAAAGTTTTTTAAGGTGAAGCCGATTAAACCGACCGTCAACGCGGCCGTGAGATGCTCGCGGGCGTGGATCGCCGCTTGGACGACCGCTTGGCCGCCGCGCGGGCTGCCGATGTGGACATAGGGGATCGGCGCGCCGAGAACGGTGCGGCCGATCGCGCCGGTCCGCAAGTTCGCGCGTTGGAAACGGCCAATATCCGTCAGTAAATCTTGATAACCGTACACACAGTCAGTATATGACGGGGTAAGGTAAAAGGTAAAAGGTAAGAGGTAAAAGATAAAAGGGAATAGGAAATAGTGTCGGTCGGGGGAACGTTTTGGCGCGCGCAAGCGTAACAACTCTATTGCGAGGAGCGCACGCGCAACGCGGCAATCTCTATATAAAAAGGCGCGTTCCTTTGTTCGGTAGAGATTGCTTCGTCGCTGTCGCTCCTCGCCATGACTTTGACCGTTGCGCTCCCAAAAGAGTTGCAGCGGAATTAAAAGGCGAGCGGAATTGCACCGGATTTTTGCGGCAAACCTAATGACAGAGGGCAGCGCGTTCGGAATGAGAGGGGAGGGCGCGGGGCGTTCCTCTGTTTGGTAGAGATTGCCGCGTCGCGCTTTCGCGCTCCTCGCAATGACGAAAGGGGCGTTTCGTCTCGAAAAGACACGCAAGGCCGCCGCGAGTTGAGTGTGCTACAAGTCTAATGACCGCGTATTCATTTCGCTGCAAATCTAATGGCCGGTATCAACGCTTTTTGTCCACTTCCTTAACTGCCGAAAAATGCCGAAAGTTTTTGAAAAGGGGGTGCGGGGGAAAAACTTTTTTCAAAAAGTTTTTCCCCCGCACAAATAAAGTTTCCTCCGCGCTGTCCCCTGTTACCCGCCTTAAATACTGCCCAAACAAACCTACCTGTTGTTGATAGCGTCGATCGGTTTTTTGCTGGAAATCCGAATCGTGGGAATGAAACTCGCGATAAAGGCCGCCGCGACGCTGACCGCGAAAATCAAGGCGATTTGCCGAATGCCGAAATACAGCAGGGTGATCAATAGCCCGAGCCGGCCGCGGAAATACGAGTTCAAATACGTGCTCACCCCGAACACCGCGACGGCGGCGATTAGGAAGTTGATACAGGCGATGAGGAAACTTTCGTTGAAAAATATGCCGAACACGTCGCCCGACCGCGCGCCCACCGCCCGCAATACGCCGATCTCGCGCTTTTTATAGGATATGCTCGTCGCGATAAAGTTCAACATTAAGAGGGACGCAAACACCGCGAAAAAGACGCCGACGTACAGGAATATCTTCGACAGGCTTTCGACCATGTCGTTGACCTGGCTCAACGTCGCCGTCACCTCGTTGCGCAGGGAGTACATCACGCCGCCGTTCGTTTCGTAACTGAATTTGACCAGTTTCAAATTCTCGGCGCGGTTGCCGGACAGCGGCGCGACCGCGAATTTATAGTCGCCGACGTCGGGGTTCAATTCGGCGAGCAGGCTTTGCGTCCCGACGACGAGGCCGTCGTATAGGTTGAAATTGTCCGGCAATACCGCTATGCCGACGAGTTTGACTTTTTTAGAAACGTTCCCGCGGCCCGTCCAGATAGAAATCCAAAATTCCTGGCCGAGGTGAGGGGACGCGAGAGCGGCATACGCTTCGGCTTTGATTTCCGTATGCGCACGGCTTTCAAAGTAGCGGTATCCTTTGTCCAACGCCGATCCCTTTTCGTTGTAGTCCAAAAAAGAATTGTGGCTTTCCAAATACCCCTTGTATATCTGCCATACCTCGTCGTAATCATAGGGTTGCGTAAATTTGCCGTAAGGCTCGTTATACTCGTCCCTGTACGCGTTCCATACCATGATAAATTGATTGATGTCGGCGTTGTTCGCATAATCGCCGGCCGTTTCGACGGTATTCACATATTGGGCGATCAACATGTCCGTCCTCGCGTACACATCGTTCCAATCCCAAGCAAGGCCTATGTTCAATTCCTGCAACGCTTGTATCGATAAAACGACCTCGCCGTCCGTCAAAGACGTTTTCGCCGCGCCGTTTTGCCAAATGACCGTCAGCCCCTCGGTGGACAGCAACGACGGGTCGAACGCCAAACCGTAGTAGAGATTGCCGATCGGATAGGCGTTCGTGCCGCCGCCTTTGTTAACAGTAGTAGTGCCGGGATATATTTGGCCGCCGTTGTTAAAACGGATGACAGGCGACGCGTTCGCCTTGTACACGCCGTCGTAAAAGCCGCCTCCGACGAACGCCGCGCCGTGCAAGCCGTAATTCAACATCGAACTCAATTCCGAATACAGGAAATAATCGGTAAAGCCGCTTTGCCGCTCGGTCTCGGCCAAAGGTTTGTACCGCTCGAAATTGAACCCCGTGTCCACGACGCCCGTAATCGTCAAAATCACGTCCGCGCCGTCCGCGACGTTCCCGCCGCCGTTGTTGGACTTGCTCATGCGCAGTTTCTTGCCGATAATGTCGTTATAGTTGTTGACCGTGTGTTTGGCTTGCGCGTCCGTCAGCGAGGGATCCGAACGGTCGTAAAAGCCCTTTTCCTTCCATATTCTGAAAATATACTCGGAAACGGCGATCTGCCCGGTCGTCGCCGGCAGCGCGCCCGCGTTGAGCGACAGCCCCAGCGTTTCCATCGTCGCCGTATCCATTTCAAAGAAACTGCCGAAACTCGACGCGTAGTATTGGCTGTACCCGTCCAATTTATAGGTGTCGCCGATAGAGAACCCGTCGCCGTAAGCCCCTTTGAATTTGCCCTGATAGCCGTCCCGTTCGTTTAACTTCGCGATGTCCCCGGCGGCCATTCTGGCCTCGTTATAGTACGAGTAGTTGCTGCCCTCGTTGACGTATTCCGTCTGCTTGACCATAACCGCCTGTTTGATCGAACTCTGTTCCAAACTCGTCAAAGTAGCGTTTACCTTGTCATACGCGCCTAATGTATCGGCAAGGCCGAACAGCGCGAACGCGATCGCCGACAGCAAAATCGTGAAAACCAGCCGCACGGGCTTTGTCTTTAAGCCGCTCGCGCCCATGCGGAACGAGTCTTTCCACGGCAGGCGGGAACGGATCAGTTTGAAGTCCTTGGGCTGATACGGCCTCAAAGTGACGAACTCCGTCCCCGCGAACGATTCCTTGTCGCCCGCGTCGTTGATCCGCGCCGCGCGCTTGAATTTCATGTTGGCGTCCGGGTCCGCCGATATAATCGTGTCGGTCCGCGCGTTGGCGATAAATTGGTTGATGGCGCGCGCGTCCGCCTCGGTCAGTTGCTGTCCCGCCTTGACCGTCAAAATCCGGCCGTCGGTGACGCTGACCGCGCCGTGCGCTTGCGGGGGCGCGTAGTATTTGGTGACGTCGTTGACGATCACGCCGTCGGCGAACTCGACAATCCGGTCGCCGAACTGCTCGGCATATTCGCGGTCGTGGGACACGACGATCACGAGTTTCGTCGCGCTCAGCCTTTTCAGCGTCTCGAACACCTGCCGCCCCGTGTTCGAGTCCAACGCGCCGCTCGGCTCGTCGGCCATGATGATGTCGGGGTTTTTGATCAGCGCGCGGGCGATCGCCACCCTCTGTTTTTGCCCGCCCGACAACTCGTTGGGCTTGCGCTTGCCGTAGCCTTTCAGGTCTACCTGCTCCAAAATCGCCTCGACGGCGGCCTTGCCGCCCCGTTTGCCCTGCAATTCGAGCGCGAGCGCGATGTTCTTCGCCACCGTGAAGTCCTGTAAAATGTTGTACTCTTGAAAGATGAACCCGATAAACGTGTTGCGGTACGAGTCGAAATCGCTCTGGCTGAACTTGCCGCTGGATTTGCCCTTGATGATAATCTCGCCCGAATCGTAGCGGTCGAGGCCGCCCAGCACGTTCAGAAACGTCGATTTGCCGCTGCCCGATTTGCCCAAAATAAAGACCATGCCGGTTTCGGGCAAGTCCAGACTGACGTTGTACAGCGCGCGCACCGCGTTGCCGCTTTTCGGGTAATATGTTTTGCAGAGGTTTCTGATTGAAATCATTGCGGTACCGTCCTTTTATTGTTTGCGTTTACGGTTATTTTATTTTGCTTTTGTCTTGTTTAGGTTTTTTGTTGAGTTTTTTTTTGAATTTTTTTGGAAAAACTTTTTGCAAAAATTTTTTCCAAGCCTTTTCAAAAACTTTCGATCAAATTTTTTTGAAAATTTTCGATCAAGGCTTGACTTTTGTCGAAAGTTTCACTTTCGACAAAAAATGGAAAAGGGTACCCTTTTTCATTGCGCTCTGCGAGGTTTATTCTTTGTTTATATAGGCAATCATCCGCACAAGCCCGCTTTCCGTATCCCTGTTGAGGTTAGACGGCAAGGCGCGTTTCGTGTTTTGTAGAGATTGCCGCGTCGCGCTTTCGCGCGGACGCAAACAAGACAAGGCAAATAAAATTTTTTTCAGTCGCGCAGAATTGCCGCGCTCCTTTCAAAAAAATTTATTTGCCTTGTCTTGCGACGCGTATCCGCCGTTTAGCCTCAAATTTTCTTGCCGCATTCGGGGCAGAACTTAGCCCCCGCCGTGACCTTTGCGCCGCACTCGGGGCAAAACGCGCTTTGCGCCATTTTCCCGCCGCAGTTGCAACAGAATTTCGCCGCCGCGGGGTTTTCCTCGCCGCACACCGCGCATTTAACGGTGTTCTGCTTCGGGGCCGCCTGCTGCTGCGCTTGCGCGGACTGCTGCGCCGCGGCCGCCTTGCCCTGATCGACGCTCTGCTGAATGCCGCCCGCGTACATGTTGGTCATCGCGAAGCCCGTTCCCAACCCCATGCCCATCGCGGGAATGTTGTTCATCATGCCGCCCTGCGTCTTGTGCGCGTTCGCCGCGATGTCGCGCATACTGTCCGCCGCTTGAAACGCCGTATACCGGTTGACGTCGCCCAACGCGCCCATCGAGGTGCGTTTGTCCATCGCCTTTTCGACTTCCTCGGGCAGAGAGATGTTCTCGATCGCCATGGACGACAATTTGATGCCCATGCCGGAGAACCGCTCCAAAATCAAGCCGTTGGTGTCCCTTGTCAAGCGCGACAGTTGCATCGACAGGTCGAGCGCGGGGATACTGCTGGCGGCGACCGCCTCGCCGATCCCGCTGATCAAAATGCTCTTTAATTGGTCGCTCAACGAGGCGATTTTATAACTGGGCAGCGTGCCCGCCACTTCGCGGAAAAATTTGGCCGCGTCGTCCACTTGGAACGAGTACGTCCCGAACGCGCGGAAACGCACCATGCCGAAGTCTTGGTCGCGCATCATGATCGGGTTGGCGGTGCCCCATTTTTGGTTGATGAACTGCTTTGTGTTGACGTAGTACACGTCGCACTTGAACGGCGAATTGAAGCCGTATTTCCAACTCATCAATTTGGTCAGGAGCGGCATGTTGCCCGTGTCCAGTTTGTAGCGGCCCGGCGGGAACACGTCCGCCATCTTGCCCGACGACAAGAAAATGCAGACCTGCGACTCGCGCACTATCAGTTGCGAACCCATCATGATCTCGGCCTTTTCCGGCATGGGGAACTTGTACACCATCGTGTCCTGCGTCGCGTCCGACCATTCGATCACTTTCAGTAGTTGTCCCGTAAACAATCCCATTTTTCTCTCTCCTTGTTTTTTGTTTTTATATTTTTGTTTTGGGGTTTCTGCGTTAGGGTTTCGGTTTGGTTTTTTTTGTCGGTTCCGCGGGAAAACTTTTTGAAAAAAGTTTTCCCGCGCCCTTTCAAAAACTTTCACGCATTTTTAAAGACGCCCGTTCCGTGCAAACGGGCTCTTATCTTTTCGCGCATATATAGTATACCAAATAAATGCGGTTTTGGCTATAAAAATTTTGTCTTTTAAACTAATTTTAATGTTGGCGGGCAAGCCGCAGCCCTATGGCTCTGAAAGTCGTCGCGGAAAGCGCGTAAAAAAGCCGATAAAACGTCGAAAACCGACGCCCGCCGCCGCCTTTGGCGCAAAGCCCGACGCGCGGAGCGGCGGCCGGCCGTTTCGGGCGGAAAAAATTTTCCGTATGGGAGTGTACAAATAGCGTTGCTACGGGGTCATTGCGAGGAGCGCGGAACGCGCGACGCGG
>JAISFM010000267.1 GCA_031263605.1 Clostridiales bacterium
CAAACGGGGTACCCCGTTTGATTTTTTGCTGTTCGACAAAAAATCAAAAAGACTATATTGAGGGATATACAAACCGGCGGAAATACGGCGCGCCGCGCCTGTGGGCGTGTTCGCGCGGACAGGAGAAAGTGAAATGAGTTACAAAATCGCGATAGTGGAAGACGAGCCCGCGGCGGCGGAGGAGTTAAAGGATTTTTTGGCGCGGTACTCCAAAGAAAGCGGCGAAAAATTCGACGCCGTTTGCTTTTCCGACGGCATCGATATTACGGAAAATTACAAGCCGGTATACGACATAATATTTTTGGATATTAAAATGCGGCACATGAACGGCATGGCGGCGGCTAAGTTTATCAGAAAGTTGGATCGGGACGCGGTCATCGTTTTTGTAACCAACGTCGCGGCTCTGGCTATAAGGGGCTACGAGGTGGAGGCTTTGTATTATTTGTTGAAGCCTGTCGAGTACCCGATATTTTCAAAAATTTTAATGAAGTCCGTTGACATCGCCAAGGGGAAAAGCGACGATTTCTTGTTGATTCATACGGAGCAAGGGACCGTGCGTTTGCGCCAGCGCGATATTTTATACGCGGAGTTTGTCAACCGCAGGGTATCGGTGCGCACGGCGGGGAAAGAATACGTTTGCAGCGGGACGATGGGCGCGTTCGAGGGCAAACTGCGCGGCAAGCGTTTTTTCAGATGCAACAGCGGGTGCCTTGTCAACCTCGGCGCGGTAGGCGCGGTTCGGGATAACGTCGCGATCGTGGGAAAGGACAAATTGCTTATCAGCCGTCAAAGGAAAAAAGAGTTTATGCGCGCGCTCGCCGAGTTTTACGCGCGTTAAGCCGGAGCCGGGCGGGGTTCTTTGCCGCCGATTCGCGCAAAAAAAACAAAAAAAGCGACAGGATAAACACGAACCGTCATTTTAACCCGGGTTTGCGGTAAGATAACGTTGCCGCGAAAACTTAGGCTTGCGGGGAATTGCGGGGTATTTCGAGGTGCGCAATGAGCGTTTATTGGGTCGCTTTCATAGGGAATGTCGTTTTTGTATTGGGGCACTGGGTTTGCTACCTGTTGTTTTTGCCTGTCCGAAACCGCCGCAAGAAATTTTGGCGTCGAAATCTGATCGCGTTTTGTTTCGTTCTCGGTTTAAGCGCGCTTTTGGCGGCGGCAAAAAGCCGCGCCCCCGAAACGGTCGGCGGGCATACGGCGTTCGATGTCGGCGTCTATTTTTTCCTTGTGGCCGCGATAACGGGAAGGATTGTTTATTGTTGCGATAAAAGGCCGCTTTTTTACGCGAACGCCGCGATTTTGGCCCGCCATGCCTATTCGCGCGTTTTCTTAATTTTCGCGACGGTTGCGGGGTTAGGGAAAACGGACTTTTTATACTACGTTTTGCTTTTTGCCGTATTGAGCGTTTGCGCCGCCGCCGTTTATTTCGCAATCGGGCGCAGGATACAGCGGAACTCCGCCTATATCGCGGATTTCAAACAGACGGTATTCGGCGTTACGATCACGGTTTTATTGCCCGCCGCGCTGTTGGAGCCGACGGTTTTGGAAAAGGGCCTGCCGATTTTCGCCGCATTCTGTGTCGGGCAGTCGGCGGCGTGTATCATAATTTTGTGCTATCAATATTTAATGTACGACGGCGCGATGCGGCTGGCGGAAAAAACAATGGACGGCGAGTCGTATCGGCGGCAACTTCTGCAATCGGAACAATTGCGGGAAATAATCGATTTGACGAATATCCGGTTGCACGACGTCAAACAGCAGGTTCGCGGTTTCGGCAAAACGAAGCGCATGGATCCCGGGGCGATGCGCGAACTTTCCGATGTTATTTCGTTGTACGAGTCGTTTGTAAAAACGGGCAACGACGCGCTGGATTTGATCCTCACGGAAATAAATGTGCGGTGCGAAGCGCAAAAAATCCGCTTTTCGTGTGTTGCCGACGGCAAAATCCTGTCTTTTATCCCGGCGCAGGATTTGAACGCGCTTTTCGGCAACGCGCTTGACAACGCGATCGAATATTTGCGGACGGTTGACGAGGGAGACCGTTATATTTTCCTGTCGTGCTCGAAAACGGAGTCCGGCGGTTTTTTGAACCTGCGAATCGAAAATTATTTTGAAGGCTCTTTGCGGCTCGACAAAAGGGGAATCCCCGTTACCGACAAGGCGGACGCGCTGTCCCACGGGTTCGGGATGCGGAGCATACTGGCGATTGCCGAAAAATACGGCGGCGTCGCCGTCGTAAAAGCCGAAAACGGCATGTTTAAGTTGCATGTGACGCTGCCGATCCCCTCCGGGAGTGGACATTTCGAGAGGGAAATCTTTCGGTGACTTTTTGGATTAAAACCGTCAACGGCATAAAATGCCTAAATTTTTTCGGTTGTAGCGGTGCTACGACCGAAAAAATTTGCCGATTTTACTCTCAAAAATCCAACCGAAATGAAATGTCCACTCCCATCCCCTCCGCGCCGGACGGAGGCGAAAGCGCGGGGGAAACGGGCTGAAACAATTTAATCGCAAAAAACGACAAAATAATCAAACCTTTATCCGCCAGAAGCAAAGTAATGCTATAATCCCTGTCAGACCAAATTTATTTTATAAGGAGTCAAAGACATGAAAACAAGAAACAAGAGAATCTGGTTCACACTCGGCGCGGCAGTGATGCTGGCGGCTACGGCGTTCGGCCTCGCGGCCTGCGGCGGCAAAACCCCTGCGAAAGCGGACGTTACCGGCGCCTACATTACGATGCCGCGAATGGCATATGCGAATATGCGGCCCACTTATAACTATTATACGGTTACTTACACGTTCCAGCAACTTACGACGTACAGCGACGGCACTTATTGTTTGGCGGTCAGTTCTTCGACTTTCTCGGCTCTCGAACTGCCGGAGGAAGGCTCCGGCGGGAAAGGGAACGCCCGCGATACGTCCCTAACTTATTATTAGGCGAATTTACGTCCGTAGCCGATACGGTGGATCCGGAGGACACGTTGCAGGTCACGTTGAAAAAACCTACCCGTATTGTCGAAACGTTTGTGAACGATACGAAACAATATTATATCGACACCGCGCTGGCGTGGTCGGAGGCGTTTACAAAGGCCGCGTCGAGCGAAGGTCAGCCCGCTTACGGCGTTCCGGCGACGGTTGTCGATACCGTCGATTTATATATGGCGGGCAGGGCCTTTGACGAGGTTACGGTTCCCGTGACCCTTTCGAAATCAAGTTTTAACTTCACGAATCTTGTGGTCACAAAACCCGAGTAATAATTGTCGCGGCCGACGGCGCGCATAATTTTTTGAGGAGTTCAACGTGAAAACAATGAATAAGCGAATTTACAGCCATAGGTTATGGCGCGGGGTCGCCGCGGCAATTTGCGTGTTTTTTTCCGTGGCGACCTTTATGGCCGCGCTCGCGTATGAAAGGCAAGGGGATATCAATAAGGTTTTGAAGGTTAAGGTTCCTTCTCAAACGGTTACCGCCGATACCAACTATTACCCCGCTTCCTTTTCGACGAGGGAAAGTTTGAACGAAGCCGTGTCGGCTTACAATATTCAGGCGCAGACGGAGGGCAGTGTTTTGGTAAAAAACGCCGATAACGCGCTGCCGCTGAAAGCGGGCGAGCGCGGCGTAACGCTGTTCGGCAACGCGGCGGCGAATCCGGTTTTCAA
>JAISFM010000313.1 GCA_031263605.1 Clostridiales bacterium
ATATAATAGATAAGCGGATAAAAAACTTGCCCGTTTTCTATATTCCTCAG
The DNA here is from genome assembly GCA_031263605.1 of Clostridiales bacterium. Lineage (GTDB taxonomy): Bacteria > Bacillota > Clostridia > Christensenellales > DUVY01 > BNZQ01. The sequence continues at coordinate 51 of JAISFM010000313.1, forward strand.
TAGCTCAGCGGTAGAGCATCCGGCTGTTAACCGGAGGGTCGTAAGTTCAAACCTTACCTGAGGAGCCAAAATAGCCCCGTTTTTATGTGAAATGGGGCTTTTTCTATGGTTCCGCAAGGCTGAAATTTCAATCCTTCCAGTTTTCAGGGTCAAAATAAGGGTCAAACTTTTTGGATTCGGCAACAAGCCTATTGACCGTAATAGGCGTTTTTGCCGTGCTTGCGAAGGTAGTGCTTGTCCATTAAATATTCGTCGGCGGGCTTTGTTTCGGGTTCGATCCGCTCCGTTAAAGCGGCCATTTTCGCTACCTGCTCGCAGACCGCGGCGTTGTGCACCGCGTCGAACGCGTCCTTCCCGAAACTGAACGCGCCGTGGCTTTTGACCAAAACCGCCGGGACCGACAGCGGGTCGATCCCCTCGAACCGCCCGACGATCACCATACCCGTGTTCTTTTCGTAATCCCGTTCCACCTCGCCCCGCGTCAACGGCCTCGCGCATGGGATCGGGCCGTAAAAATAATCGGCGTGCGTCGTGCCGTAAAACGGAATGTCGCGCCCCGTTTGAGCCCACGCCGTCGCATAGGTCGAATGCGTGTGCGTTATCCCGCCTATGTTTTTAAACGCCTTGTACAATTCTATGTGCGTCGGCGTGTCGCTGGACGGCTTTAATTTGCCCTCCGCGACTTTGCCGTCCAGCCCGACCACGACCATATCGCCCGCTTTCATTTCGCCGTAGGCCACGCCCGACGGCTTGATCACAATCAAACCCTTTTCGCGGTCGATCGCCGACGCGTTGCCCCACGTGAAAATCACAAGCCCGTGTTCCACAAGGCCGAGATTCGCCCGCAAGACTTCTTCCTTTAACTTTTCCAGCATATTTAACCCCGCCCCCGTTTCAGCGCGGTTACGGCTTGTTTGACCACGCTCAAACCGCGCTTGTAGTTTGACATAAACCTCTCGAAGCCCGCGACGTCGCGCGGGTCGGGCATGACCGTCTCCGCTTCCGCGTTCTTGAAAACCTTTTCGTCCAAATAATCTTCAAGTTCCATGCCGTTGCCGCCCGTCATGTACGCCGCCAGCAACGCCATGCCCCACGCGCCGCCGCCGCCCGCCGTTTCCGACACGGTCACGGGCGTGTCCAGCGCGGCCGCCAAAAACCGCTGCGCCGCGCCCGTCGTTTTAAAAATCCCGCCGTGGGCGTTGATATGCCCCATTTTTATTTTTTCGTTCCCGCGCAAAATATCGAAGCCGATTTTCAGCGTCGCGAACGCCGAATACAGTTGCGCCCGCATAAAGTTCTTTAAGGTAAACGCGCTCTCCGTCGTCCGCAAGAACAGCGGCCGCCCCTCGTCTATGCCCGTGATGTTTTCGCCCGAAAGATAGTTGTATACGAGCAGGCCCCCGCAATCCGGTTCGCCCTCCTGCGCCGCCGAAAACAGTTTGCCGTAGAGTTCGTCCTTGCCCGCCGCGAAACCGAACAGTTCGTTGTATTCCTCGAAAAGGCCGACCCACGCGTTGATCTCCGACGTGCAGTTGTTGCAGTGCGCCATCGCGACCGGCGCGCCGGACGGCGTAGCCACTATGTCGATTTCTGGATAGGCTTTGGACGGCTCCCGATCCAAGACCGCCATTCCGAAAACGGACGTGCCCGCCGACACGTTGCCCGTGCCGCGCCGGACGCTGTTCGTGGCGGCCATGCCCGTCCCCGCGTCGCCCTCGGGCGGGCAGAAAGGTATCCCCGCTTGCAGTTCCCCCGACGGGTCGAGCAAACGCGCCCCCTCCTCCGTCAAAGCCCCCGCAGGCCGCCCCGCCGATAAAACGCGGGGGAACAGGTCGGCAAGCCCGCGGCCGAAGCCGTACTTCCCCGCGGCGGCCTCGAACAGGGCCGCCCTGCGCCCGTCGTACTCCCGCGTCCCCGCGCCGATCGGGAACATGCCCGACGCGTCGCCTATGCCTACGGCTTTTTCGCCCGTCAGTTGCCAATGGGCATAGCCCGCCAGCGTCGTCAGAAAATCTATGTCCCCGACGCGCGGCTCGCCGTCCTTGATTGCCTGATACAAATGCGCGATACTCCACCGCGCCGGAATATTATACCCGAATAGCGCGGTCAATTCCCGCGCCGCCGGCTCGGCGTTGTTGTTGCGCCACGTGCGGAACGGCGTAAGCAGGCCGCCGTCCTTGTCGAACGCCAAATAGCCGTGCATCATCGCGCTGATCCCGACCGCGCCGATTTTTCGCAACACGACGCCGTATTTGGCCAGTACGTCCTTTTTCAGGGCGGCGTAGCAACTCCGCGCCCCGCGCCAAACCTCGTCCAAGGAATACGTCCAAAGCCCGTTCTCGAACCTGTTTTCCCAGTTGTGTTCGCCAGCCGCAAGCGTGTGAAAGTTGCCGTCGATCAAGACCGCTTTGATCCGCGTCGAGCCGAATTCCAGCCCGAGCGCGGTCCTGCCGTTTTGTATATCGTTTTTATCCAATCGATTGTACCTGTCCTTAATAAAGATTGTTTTATGGCGTATGCCGCTTTATTTATTATACAATATAATCGGATTTTTACAAAACGTTTGGGAGTGGATAAAGAGCGCGCCGATACGGTCATCGGAGTTTTTGCGAGAAACGCGACGCGGCGCGGCGCTCTCTATAAAAAGAGCGGCGTTTCGTGTTTTGTAGAGATTGCTTCGTCGCGCTTCGCGCTCCTCGCAATGACTTGTTGCGAGGAGCGGAATTAAAAGGCGAGCGGAAGTGCACCGGATTTTTGCGGCAAACCTAATGACAGAGGGCAGCGCGTTCGGAATGAGAGAGGAAAGCGCGGGGCTTCCTCTGTTCGGTAGAGATTGCTTCGTCGCGCTTTCGCGCTCCTCGCAATGACATGCAGAGTTTATGTTCAACGCTTTAAGTTTCGTAACAACTCTATTGAACAAAGCCGCCGATTAAAAACGCTTTCCGTTATTTGCCTTGTTTCAATATATGCATTTTTTGCATTCGTCGGTAAAAATCCGTATGTTTTCGGGGTCGCCGAAAAAGAAATGATCGGACGGGCTGCAAATATAACCGCCGTCCGGCTTCGCGCGGAATAAGGCGCGCACCTGCGCGCGGATGTTTTCCGCCGTCCCCTTTTCAAAGCCCGCGTTTTGATCGAATCCCCCCACAAACGCTAATTTGTTGCCGACGCGCCGCGCCGCCTCTTTTAAATCGCAATCGCCGCCCATCGCCGGCGGCGTCATGGTCTCTAACGCGTCCGCGCCGTTCTCCGCGACGGTTTCAAGAAGGGGCATCAGCCCGCCGCAAAGATGATAAACCACCTTGGAGCCCGCCTCCTTTAACGCGGCGTGGACGCGCCGGTCGTAAGGCAGGCAAAATTCTTTGTGCATAGACGGGCTGATGACCGTGGAACTCGCCGCCCCGCCGCCGTTCTCGACGACGTCGAATTCAAATTTCCCGATGCGCCCGATCGATTTGACGCATTTGGCCGTAATCGCGTCCAACACCCAATGCACGTATTCGGGCTCGTCTATCGCCGACAGAATCGCGTTCTCCGTCCCGACCAAACAAGTATAACTCTGCCACGCGCCCGGCTGCCCGTAGTTGTAATTGTGCCCGCGCACAAGCCCTCTGTCCCCGACCCGCTCTTTCGCCCCGCGCACCGGCGTCCAATCCGCCGCCGCCGGCAACGGATAGTATTTGAGGAACAATTCCATGTCCCGCTTGTCCTTGACGAGGAGTTCCGTCTCCCACGTCGTGTATTGGTTGCTCGCGAACCGCTCGGTCAAAACGCCTTCCGGCGTGGCGTATTCGTATCCCGCGACCCTGTACCCGTCCTTGTCCAAACCGTAATCGGTCCCCTTGACGACCCAATTTTTCTCGTCGGCCTTGTCGTATTTGTAAATCGGCCCGACGTAAATCATCGGGTCCATGCCGAAATAATCGTAAGCCGCGTATTGATCCATGCCCTTTAAATAGGTGTTCAAGTAGTACGCCATCCACGAATGCACCTGGCAAGGCAAGCGGTCGGGTTTTTTATTGGAAAACGCCGTCAAAAACCGTTCTCTTCCCGTCATTTTTTATTCTCCGTATTCAGATATTCTGAAAGAAAATTCGATACAATTTTTAATAGGCTTGTTCGGAAATAGAGTCGGTACGAAACCTAAACGCGAAAAGCGTCCATTGTCGCCATTCTCTATATAAAAAGGCGCGTTTCGTGTTTTGCAGAGATTGCCGCGCCGCGCTTCCGCGCTCCTCGCAATAGACTTGCAGCGAAATTAAAAGGCGGACGGAAGTGCGCCGGATTTTTGCGGCAAACCTAATGACAAGAGGGCGGCGCGTTCGGAATGAGAGAGGAAAGCGCGGGGCGTTCCTCTGTTCGGTAGAGATTGCCGCGCCGCGCTTCCGCGCTCCTCGCAATGACCGCGTATTCATTTCACTGCTACTCTGCTGACAAAGGGAGCGTTCGCGCTCCCCGCAAGGCCGAGCCGTGTTTATATTCAACGCGGTTTGTCCGCTCCAATGAGATCCGGAATCTCCGGACAAGCCTAACGCCCCGTTATCTCGTCCCAAGCCTGAAACACCGTATACACGTTTTCGGGCTTCGCGCCCGCGCCGAATTCGCACTGCGCGATGCAATAGCCGTCGTCGTAAAGCGCGTCGCGCACCTGCCGGACGGCTTTGCGGATATCGTCCGCCGTGCCCCGCGGCAGCAGCCATTGCCGGTCTATCTCGCCCCAAAAGGTCAGTTTGCCGCGGAGCGGCTTCAAGTTGTCCAAGCCCATGCAGAAAATCTGCGCGTTGACCGCGTCGAGGCCGAGTTCGGCGAGGTCGGGCAGGATGTCCAGCGTGTAGCCGTCGCTGTGCATAAAGGCCTTTTTTCCGTGCTTCTTCGCGATGTCGATATAGTCCTTGTACATCGGCTTGAACAGTTCGCGCCAAAGCGCGGGGTTGATCAGCAAACTCCTCTGCGTGCCCCAATCGTCCATGAAAAAAAGGCAGTCCGCGTCCGTTTGGGCCCACTTTTCGCATAGGTCGCAATAGAACGTGTGCAATTTGTTCATGAAAGCGCGCAGGCCGGGCGGCATATCCATCAGATCGACGTACAGGTTTTCGGTGCCGCGAATGAATTGCAACTGCTCGAACGGGCGCGCGCAAAAGCCCGCCAGCCGAAATTTATCGGGCGCGTGTTTTTCGAGGGCGGCGTTCGCCTCGCCGATGTCGAAGGACAGCCACTCGGCGGGAATATGCGCTTTGTCGGCGTCCGACCAGTCGTCGGCCTGCACAAGCGGGCATTTGACCTCGCCGATGACGCCCCGTTGGACGTTGGTAAAGGTGCAGCCGAAGTCGTCTGTGTATTCGCCGATTTCGTTCGGGTCGCCCTTGACGCGGGGCGAGGTTTTTTTGAGCGGCGCGCCGACCCCAACGACGTCGTCGGGGAAGTCCGCGACGAGTTTTTTCATCTCGTCGGGGTGGTGGTGCCACGCCCACGCCAGCGTCCAAAGTTGGCGCGGCGCGCGTTCTTTGTTCTTGCCCGCGAGGGTATCGTATACGATTTGCCTGCTCGTTTTCATGCCTTTGCCGTTTACTCCTTTACGCGTTGTACGCTTCCGTCATCGCCGCCTGCGCGGCCTTTAAAAGCGTTCCGGCGTTAGCGTCCGTACTGTAAATCAAATCGGTGTTGCCCGACAGCGTGACATTGTGCAAGCCCGCGCCGAACGCCGCCCACACGTCGGCCAAATTGTCGGTACCCGCGAACGCCGGCAAACCCGTGATCTTTTTGTCGGCGGCGTAGGCGGCAAATTCCTGCATTTTTGGGAAAGCCGCCTTGTAGGCGTCGCCCTCGTACACCGATTTTAAGACCGGCGCGCGGATTCCCCCGTCGCCGAGGTTCTGCTGGATGTCGCCTTGCAGCATGCGTTTCAGGCACTCGAACGCCAATTCCTTTTTCCGGGAAAATTTGGGGACCGCCATATAGCCCGCGCCGATCAGTTGATCGCTGCGGCGGTCGGCGTTTACGCCGGGCACATAGGAATAGCCGAGGTCGAAATTCAAATGCCCGTATTGGCTGATCGCCCACGTCCCGTCCAAAATATAGGCCAGATGCCCGTCCTTGAACGCCGAGAAATAGCCGGTGTCGGAGCCTTTCAGCGCGGTGTTGTAGTTGTTGAGTTTCGCCGTTTCCCGAACGAATCGGAGCGCCTCGCCGTTTTCGGCGGTATTGACCGAGGGCTTGCCGTCCGCGCCCGCGTAGCCGCCGTTCGCGCCGTTCAACAGCGCGCCGACGCGCAGGTAGCCGCCGGGGTTGGACGCGTAGTAAACGCCGCCCGGAAGTTTGGACGCGTCGCCCATGTCCCGAACCCGCTCCATGGCCGCCGTCCATTCGGCCCAGGTCGCCGGGCCGTTCTCGACGACCGTTTCCGACACGCCCGCGGCGCGCAGTATGTCCTTGTTCCACACCAAAACCGTCGGGCTGGGGCACAACGAAATGCCGTAGATCTTGCCGCCCTTGCTCATGGCGTTGTAGGCGACCGGCGACACGTTGGCCTTGATATAATCGGTTAAATCGTTCGGGAAGGCTTCGAGTTGATCCTGCTCCATGAATTGGGGCAGTTGCCCCTCGCCGCAAACGATATCGGGCCCCTGCCCGGCCAAAAACGCGGCGGTCAATTTTTGGGTCAGCGGGTCGCCCCAACCCCAGTCGACGCATTTGAGGCTTTTGCTCTTTTCACGCGCCCAATCGGCCATCAACTTGGTGTTGTCGATTTGCTTGCGCAGATTGATCGCCCCTGACACGCTCTCGTCCGCCGCGCCCGTCTTGAAACGCGCTTCCTCGCGCCGGATCGCCTCGTCGATGTCGTCGAAACTGTAAATGAACGCGATTGAATCCCAGATGACTTCCAACCTGTCGGGATCGTTCTTTCGGCAACCCGAAAACGCGAGCGCCGCGCCCGCAAAGCATACCGCCAGTAAACCGATAATGAATTTTTTCATGTTGATGTCAAAACTCCTTTTATTATAACGTCTTTCCCGGGAATAGGCAACTTTTAGAGCATACAATAGCGTTGTTATTCAATTTGTCCGCAATAACGCGGTTTGCGCTCTCTGCCGCGGGTCACGCCGCGCCCGTCACGGCCGGATAGGTCGATAGACCGGCCAACGAGTAATCGATAAAGATATTATAGACCGCTATGTCGAAACCGGACGAGTCCGGCGCGCCGCTGAACCGCAAATACAGCAAACCGGTATTGGCGTTGAAACCGTCGGCCGCGCTCAAATCGTACATTTGCGTATTGTCGGCGTTGCCGGGGAACCAATTATAGGCTCCCGTCGTAGTTTCATGAATTGTTTCATACTCTATGCCGTCGAAAGATACCTCGATCGTTTGATTAAGATTGGAGACGAGCATTTTCATCGCGGCGGATTTTAACTCCGCGCCGAAATCAAAAGCGTAAATAAAGTACCCGTTCGGGTTGACCGTGCGAAACCGGTCGGGTGCGTCGCCTGCGATCCAATCCAGGTCGCCTTCGAGGTAATATTCCAAGTCCTCCGTCCCGCCGTCGAGATGCTCGATCGCAACGCTGCCCGACAGTTGCACCTGCGCGGGCTCGGGATCGGGATAACCCTCGATTTCGAGGTTGCCGTCCAGCAGATACTCTAATTTCAAATCCGACCAGCACGCGCCGAACCCGCCCGCGCCGTCGTCGCCGTAAATCTAGACGAATAAAACGCCCGTATTCGTGCCGAAACCCGCGGCCGCGCTCAAATCATAGGTGAACAATGATTGGCCGCGCC
>JAISFM010000314.1 GCA_031263605.1 Clostridiales bacterium
GCTTTATGGACAAAACAAACGACTGCGCACGAAACGCTTATGCTTTTCTTACGGCGCCGGAAGCTGAGACGTCCGTCGAACCCATCAAAGCCGTTTTAAAATATGGAAGCCGTCCAGAATTTATCCTTCAGCTTTAGCAGCTTCGGCCTTTCCCGCGTTTTCCCATTCATCAAAGCCGTTCATAAAATGCATTCATCAAAAGCCCTTCGGCCGTTCCCGCGGCCGTTAAACGGAAGCCTTCCCGGCCTTTGCCGCCCCGTTTTTGCGGGCGCGCCGCGCGACCGCGAACAACAGGCCGATCAAGGGCAGAGCCACGACCGTCGCGGCCGTGCCGCCTATGCCGCCGCCGAAACCGGAACCGGTCCCCGCTATGCTGCCGCACCCTTTCGCGCCCTGCGCGCCGGTTTCGCCCGCATCGCCTTTCTCGCCCTTCGCTCCGTCCGCCCCGTTGCTGCCGTTCGCCCCGTTCGCGCCGGCCAAGCCGTCCGCGCCGTCTTGGACGATCAAAACCGTCAGCGTCTTAAACGACTCGCCCGCGTCGTTGGCCGCCTTGACGGTCACGGTGAACGCGCCCGCCGCCGTCGGCGTGCCGAAGACGACGCCGTCCGCGCCCAAACTCAAACCGCCGGGCAGCGCGCCGCTCTCGACGCTCCATTTAGGCGCGCCGGTGCCCGTCAAAGCCCCGCCGTAAGCCTCGCCTACCTTGCCGCCCGCCAGCGCGTCGGTCTTAATCGCCGGAGCCATGGCGGAGCCGCGGTACAGCGTAAAGGTATCAATCACGCCGTTCACGGTGTTTTGCGCGCCGGCGCGGTACGTGGTGACCGTAACGGATTCGGGCGTAACGTCCACCTTGGAAAAACTTGGGGTGCTCTCCTGATTCTTCGCGGCCGCGTACCCGTAATCGGGCATCACGAGCGGATAGAATTTGCTGCCGGACGCGGAGTTGGCCGAAATATGGAGCGTCTCCCCGGCGTTGTCCTTGACATAGGAGCCGTAATCGTCGCCGCCGACCCTGCCGTACAAACTCTTGTCGGTGATCGCCGCCGAGCCCTGCCCCGCGTTGTCCGGCAGCCCGTTCATCGCGCCGCCCATCATGTACGAGCGCACGTAACTGTGGTCGTGCCCACCCAGAACGACGTCAATATCGTATTTGGCGAACAGCGGCGAGAAGTTCAGCCTGTGCGTCCGAGCGTCGGAAACCGCGTGCGTCGCGCCCGAATATGGGGAGTGGTGCAGGGTGACGACCTTCCACGCCGGATCCGCGCCGCCGTTGGCGGCCTTGAAACCGGCGATCGCGGACGCGATAAAGGAGTCGTGCGTGGCCGCGCCCGTATTGTTGCTGTTGACGCCCATAAACAGGACGCCGTTGTAACTGTACCAATAGTCGTTGCCGACGTTTGAATCGCCGCCGTTCGCGCTTTGGCCGTGCGCTGCGCTCACATTGGGCAGGTTGTAGTGCTGTTTGTAGATGTCCGCGGTCACGTCGTGGTTGCCCAAATTGGGCGCGAGCGCGACGTTGCGCAGGTAATCGGGAGCCAAAAACGCCGCGTATTCGCGTTCGCTCCTCTCGACGTTGTTGTTCGACTCCACCTGATCGCCCAGCGTGATTAAAAAGTCCACGTCGTCGCCGAACCAATCCCCGGCGCGCGCCAGCGTCTGCGTCCACTTGGCGGAGTCGATGTCGATTTTCCGCTGCGCGCCGCCGCCGTCCGCGCCGATCTGCGGGTCGCCCGCCGCGATGAAACTGAAATGTTTGTATTGATTGTTAAAAACCCCGTCGGTCGAGCCGCCGTTGCCGCCCCACGCCGTTCCGCCCGCTTCCGTCCCCATCGCGTACTTGCCCGTGCTGAAACGGTACGTTTTCGACCAGCCGTCCGCGCCGCCCACGCGGTACACGTAATTCGTGTTCGGGTTCAAGCCCGACAGCGTCGCCTTGAACGAATACAAGCCGCTGTTGAGCCCACCCGAAGCCGCCGCGGAGGACGTCGCCGTAAATTCCGCCCAAAGGTTGCGGGCTTGAACCGGGCCTTCGCCTTCGCCTGTCGGCGCGGTCGGGAAAATCCAGTCCGCGGGGTCGGGCGCGTCTTTGTTGTCATAGAGGTAGATTTCCTCTTTGGCGATTTGCGCCTTGCCCGCATTCACGGAGTTGCTGTACCAAACGACGTTGCGTTGGGTTTCGTCCGCGCCGATGTTCAGCGCCATATTGGTAATGCCGCCAGTGTCCGTGCCGCTGGCCGCGCGGGCTTTCGGCGCGGAGCCGCCGCGGCCGGCGGTGAACAGCGGCAATGCCGTTACGGTAAGGATAGCCGTAAGGCAGAGGATCGCCGTCATGAGCAGTGTTTTCGGTCGTGCGTTGAGTGTGCGTTGTTTGAACATAGATGATTCTCCTTTTTGAACCCGCCTTTCTTAGCGCGGTTCCCTTTTTTGTCCTTGCCTATATATCCGCCGCAAGCGTGGGTTCCTTACGCCCATACTTGCGGTTGTTTTTTACTTAATGACGGGACAGTCCACAGCGGATTAGGTAATAGGTAAGAGGTAAAAGGTAAAAGGTAAAAGGTAAGAGGTAAGAGGTAAAAGATGTTGTCAAGGACTTTGGGCGCAAGGGGGTGTACAAACCGCGTTGCTACAAGTCATTACGAGGAGCGTAAACGCCCTGCCAGTACGGAGCGCGAACGCCCCGCCGGTCATTGCGAGGAGCGCAAAGCGCGACGCGGCAATCTCTACCGAACACAGAAACGCCCCATGCGCAAACGTCCCCGACCGAAACTGTGGACTGTGCACTGTGCACTGTGGACTGCCTTTGTCATTGCGAGCAGCGCGAACGCCCCGCCGGTCATTGCGAGGAGCGCAAAGCGCGACGTGGCAATCCCTACCGGACAGGGGAACGCCAACGCGCTTTCCTGTCATGATCCGGGCGAAGCCGAGAAATCTCCCCCGCGCGAGTAACGCGCGACCGCCCCTCTTCCCTCTTCCATCTTACATCTTCCATAG
>JAISFM010000335.1 GCA_031263605.1 Clostridiales bacterium
ACGAAGCAATCTCTATATAAAAAGGCGCGTTTCGTGTTTTGTAGAGATTGCCGCGTCGCGCTTCGCGCTCCTCGCAATGACTTGCCGTGTTTATATTCAACACGGTTTGTCCACTCCCCCCAATTGCAAAGTATTGACATTCTAAAAATCCCATGATATACTATAAGCAATCGTAAATTTCTCTCCGGGTTCTCGCTCTTTGAAAACTGAATACTATATCCCTATGCGTTCCCTTCGCCGAGCGGCGGTGCCCATTTTTACATGCCGTTTAAATCCCGCCTCGCGACAAGCCTCATAGAGTCGTTACGAAACTAAAAGGGCGAGCGGAATTAGAGTTGTCGCGAAACCTAAACGCAAAAAGATTTACGAGGGATTTTTGCGTGTGGATGAGATAAAAATCGCAGATTGCAGCACCGCTACTATCAAAATTTTTATATCCGTACACGAAAAGACCCGTAAAGAGTTCGCGGAAAGGTTTCGTAACAACTCTATTGCCGGCCGAATAATTTGCTTGAAAATTTTTGGGAAAGGGCGCGGGGAAACCTTTTATAAAAAGGGTTTCCCCGTAAAAAAGAAAAAGAAAAAATCATGTTAATCGCGGTGACGGGCGGAATGGGCAGCGGAAAGTCGCTCCTGGGGGAAATCCTCGCGGGTTGCGCCGAAGTTTACGACGCCGACAAGATAACGAGGGATCTGCAAGCGGTCGGCGGGGCGGCTTACGAGCCGTTGGTTCGGGCGTTCGGCGCGGCGTATTTCACGCCGGAATTGGATCGCGCCCGATTGGGGCGCGCGGTTTTTGCCGACAAAAAAATGCTGGACAGGTTAAACGGCATTATGCGCCCGCTTGTCAAAAAGGAAATTGAGAAAATCGCCCGCGCCCACGGGAAGCCTGTTTTTGTGCTTGTGCCGCTCTTGTTCGAGGCGAACCTAATCGATATGTTCGACGCGGTTTGGCTCGTCGCGGCGGGCGAGGGCGCGCGGAAAAAGCGGACGGCCGCGCGCGACCCCCATTTGAGTTCGACCGAAATCGACGCGCGTTTTGCCGCCCAACTATCCGAGGCCGCGCGCCTCGACAACTTTCAAAAGGCGGCCGCCCTCGTGAAATTTCCCGCCTTGAACCGCATCGTTGAAAATAACGGCTCCGTAGAGGAATTTAAAGAAAAGGTTTTATCCGCGTTTCATAGTTTATTTGACAATTTATATTAACCGTACCCCTTATCCGCCGCTATTCGACGGAAATTCCGCCGCTTGCGTACCCCGCAATCGTATTGACTGGAAACGCGCCCGCCGCCGTCGCGCGGAACACCAGGAGCAGCCGCGTTTGCGCCGATACGGGAACGGACAAATTCGTTAAAAGCCCGCGCGTATTCGCGCCAATCGAATGAAAGCCGGGGCCGAAAGCGGGCGCGAGCGTGACGGCCGTTCCCGAAACGGGCGTAAAGACGTTTCCGTTTGCGGCGGCGTAGAGTTGTGCCGTAATGTCCACGGTCGTGCCTATCAGTTGAATCTCGGCCGCCAAACTAAAATAGGCCGAAAGCGAAGTAATCACGCCGTCCCGTGGCATGGAAAACGCGAAGTTCAGCAGTGTGGTCGGAGAGCCGGCCAAATCGATCGCCGCGCCGAGCGGCAAACCCGTGACCGAATTTCCGAAACCGATCAGTCCCGGCGTACCCGAAACGCCGCCCGCCAATGTGGTCAACACGACGGGCGCGCCGGAGGAAAACGGCAAAATTGCCCCCGCCGCGTTCGCGCCCGTAGCCCCGGTTGCGCCGGTTGAACCAGTCGCGCCCGTAGCCCCTGTCGCGCCGGTGGAACCCGTTATGCCCATCGCGCCTGTCGCCCCCGAAGGGCCGACCGGGCCTGTTGAACCCGTAGCCCCCGTAGCCCCCGTTGCGCCCGTAGAGCCGGCGGGGCCGATCGGGCCGGTTGCTCCGGTCGGGCCTATGGGTCCCATTGGGCCGGTCGGGCCCCTGAAACAGCAGCGGGGAATGCTGACGATCACGTTGCCGTAACAACAATCGTCCACAAAGCAAAACCGGCCGCGCCTGTTGTCGTCGTGGAAACATTCGCACATAATTAAAAATTCCTTTTGAATATAGATTTAAGTAAGAAGGGAAGTGGGAAGTGAGGTCGGGTTTTCGTCAAGCAAGCGCAAGGGAAGTGAGAATTGAGAATTGTGAAGTGTTGTCGAATTTCCGTCAAGCAAGCCGGTCGGTGGGCAAGAAACATAGAGCATACTAAAAGTTTCGATTTGCGTCAGCGTCCGATACTTCTCAATTCTCACTTTCGATTTGCGTCAGCGTCCGATACTTTTCAACTTTCAACTTTCAATTCTCACTTCTCACTTTCTTTATCGGCCTCGAAATAATTTTTATTGTGCAAATAAGCGGGGTCGGCGGGCTTTATTTTGCCCGCTTTCCGATTCCAGCGCGCGGCCTCGGTTTTGTCGCCCAAGCGGTCATAGCACACGCACAACTGCAAATACGGTATGAAATCGTAGCAGTCCGGCGCGACGAAATTTTGCTTGCTGCCGTTTTTGTCGCATTGCGGGGCGAGTTTATACCAATAGGCCGCTTCGCCGTATTTGCCCGCGTCCATGAACCATTTCCCGACGGCGCACAAAATTTCGGCGCGCGGCAAGCCGTATTCAAAACTCTGAAGGAGCGCGGCGAGGGCGTCCGCCCGCAGGTTTTGCGAGAGGAGGCATTCGGATAAATCCAGACACGCGCTGATTTTATTTTCGACCCACGCGTCTTTTAACGCCAGAAAACCGTAAAATTCCCGCGCCGCCGTTTCCTTGTCCCCGTTGTACATCAATTCCCGCGCGTAATAAAAGCGTTGCCGCGCCGAAAGCGTCCGCCCCGTTCGGATCAGTTTTTCATAGATCGCCAAATTTCTGCCCGCCGAGCCGTTCCCGATTTTTTGATGCCGCACCGCAATGTCGCTGTAAACGATTTTTCCGGCGGGCGTAATCACCTCGTGTACGGGGTCTTGCCACACAAAGCCGCGCCCGCGCTTTATCAATCTTTCGCGGTAGTACGAGCAAGCCGGCCGCCCGCCCGCGTCGAAAGCCGTTTCATAGTTCATCATGACAACGTCGGTATCGGCCGGCAAGGTTTCTTTTAAAGCGGCGAATTTCCGTATATTCTCCGCGTCGATCACGTCGTCCGCGTCCAGCCAGAGGATATAGTCCATGCCCGCGAGGGAAAACGAATAGTTCCGCGCCGCCGAAAAATCGTCGATCCACTCAAAAAACCGCACTTTTTCGGAATACTTCCGCGCGATTTCGATGGTTTTATCGGTCGAGCCGGTATCCACGACGATCAACTCGTCGCAGATTTGCGCGGCGCAGCGGAGGACGCGTTCCAAAACCCGTTCCTCATTTTTTACAATCATGCACAACGATACGGTTATCATACTATTACGGAAAAAGGGGAGTGTACAAATGGCGTTGTTGCAGTCATTGCGAGGAGCGCGAAGCGCGACGCGGCAATCTCTATAAAAAGAGCGGCGTTTCGTGTTCGGTAGAGATTGCTTCGTCGCACTTCGTGCTCCTCGCA
>JAISFM010000347.1 GCA_031263605.1 Clostridiales bacterium
CCGCTTCTTTAACCCACGCTTTTCTTTGTAAACGCATGAAAATGCCCCGCCCTCATTCCAAATCGCGGCTCTATCCCCCTATTTGCCTTCGCCCTGCTTATGACCATGCTCTTTCCAGGCAAACGCGGGACAGGGTATCCCTGTTGCGGTTTGTTGCCGCGTTTATCCTGTTGCCCTTGTCCCTTTTCCGCTTTCGCTCCGGACGGCGGTTTTACCCGTTGGGTGAAAATTCAACAAATATGATTTTGCCCCTGCGGCCGGTTATGATTAGCCGGCCGCTTTTTTACGCGGCGCGGGCGCGGAGTCCTCGAAGTCGGCGGCATTGACCTTGCGCGGTTTCCCTTCGCCCGGTAACTTGTCGCGGTGTTTGTAGTCCGGTTCTGATTTTACGCTTGTCATGCCCAGAAGGTAATCCGTAGACGTGCGGAAGTATTTCGCAAGCCTCCGGATCATGTCTATATCCGGTTCTTTTTCCCCTCTTTCCCAATAACTGATAGCCCTTTGGCTGATATTTAAAATATCGGCCAATTTGCTTTGACTGATTTCGTAGTCCTCGCGGAGTTCCCGCAATCGTTCCCCAAAAATATTTTTTTCCATATTTTTAAAAATAGAACTAAAAGTGCTTGACAAGAACGAAAAGTTCTGGTATTCTTTTATTGCGTTAGAACTTGCAGTTCTTAAAAAGCGGCATAGTATAGCATTTGCCGTTGTAAAAGTCAAGCCTATTCCGACCGAATGGGGAGCGAGGGAGCCAGTAGGGGCGGTAGGCGCGGGAGCGCCGGCCGTGTGATATTGGGGGCCCCTTGCCGCGGTCGGGCGGCAAGGGGCCCTATTGATATAAAGCGAACCGGCAAGAGCCGGAGCGATAAAAGGAGTATGCGCCATGCGAAAAGATTATTGCGGGGTAGTTTTCATAGAAAACGGGACGGTAATAAAAAACGTCGAACACCACGAAGGCAGGGGTTTAAAAACCCCGTCGGAGTATTTAAGGCTGGAAAAGGGCGGGATTGTGCAACTGCGGAAATATTTCGGGACGGCCTTACAGGCTCGGAAGTGGCTGGATACCGTGTTGTTTTGCGGCTTGGCCGGCCGCGAAAAGGAGCGTGCCGAATGAGCAACGACGATTGCAATGTGAGGTCGGGCGAGTTTCCGGAGTGGAGCGAGATACTGGCGTACCGGAACGAGGCGGGGCAAAACCCCGTAATCCTGTACATTGACCATTACGCGGGCGGGCGGGTACTGTACGGCGTGGAGCGGCAACAAAGTTACCGCGAGATAACGCCGGAAACGGAGCGGGAGGAAAGCATGGATTTTGAAACCTACGCGGAGGCGGCGTTGTTTTTCGAGGCGCCGCTGTTCCCGACGCTAGGCGAATGGTTTGCGGAGTACGAGGCGGCGGAAACGCGGCCGAACCCGCGAAAGTATTGCGAATACGGGCGAACGGAAGGGTTTGAGGAAGGGCTCGACTTTCCGGAGTTGTGCGGCAATCCGGCTTGCGCGGAATGCCGGGGGTTGGAAACGAAACTGAACCGGGCGGCGTCCAAGCGTTTGGAATTTGGGCAGGGCCGCAAAAAAGCCCGGGCGGGGCGAAAAGGAGCGGGGCAAATGAAAACGACGTATAAACCGAAGTACACAATCGCGGTTGCCGAGGACGTCCTGACGGCGGTCGGGACGCGCGGTCGGGACGCGGGGACGCCGATAAGCGTCCTGCTGCCCCCTCTGGACGAGCGGGGCGGGGCGAGCGCGATAGATTTTATCGTGTCGGACTGGGTGGACAGGGTAATCCGCGAGGACAGGGAGCGGGCGCAAGGGGCGCGGGACTACGCGCGGCTGTTGCGGTCGGCGGGGCTGACGGCCAAGCGGCGGGGGTTTTGAAATGAAGTTTGATTTAAACCGCCTGTCCGGCGTGGACTATACCGAGCGGCGCGCGTTCACGGGGAACGACGGCGTGCATTACCTTGACTTTGAGGAACTGCTCGAACGAAGCAAGCCCATTTTCAGCAAACAGGCGGCAAAGTTTTTTATCCCCGCGTGGCAACGCGCCGAAGCCTTCCAAGAGTGCGCCCTGTTCTGCGCGTACTTTTACACCCTGCCGCAAACTTGGCGCTGCTCGTTCGCGATTTTAAAACGCTGCTACTACTTCAAAATTTTAAAAATCGTTTTCGGCCGCAAAAGAAAAGAAATTTCCCTCGATGCGCCGCTGTCCGGCGATGACCCGGATTTTACGATCGGGGACGCGATCCCCTGTTGCGACGAATATTTTAAACCCTCGATTAACGACGCCGAACTGACGGGCGGCGAACGGGAAATTTTGCGGCGCATACTGTGCTATGAAAAATATGGCCGTTACTCCCCCGATTTTTTGACGCTGTGCGGGAAACTGCGCGATTTTTTCAGCCTGTCGGGGATTGACAAGGAATGCGGCGTGGATTTCGGCGAGTTTTACGGGCGCGTAAAAAAAGCGTTTGACAAGTGGGCGGCCCCGAAGGCGGCGGCAAACCGCGCCTACATGCGCGAATACGTCCGCGCGGGGCGGCAGAAAACGGAAGCGCGACGCGCCTACATGCGCGAATACCGCCGCACGCGGTTGCGGGAGTTGAAAGCGGCCAACCCCGCGCTTTACCGCGAACGCCAACGCGCGACCGACGCGCGCAAGTACCAAAAGCGCGTGGCGGCCAAAGCCGGAGCCGTCCGGGAGGTGTTAAGTTATGACCCCATGTGACGATTGCATTTTAAACCCCGTTAAGAAGCCGTGCGGCGCATGCGATACTTGTATTTTAACTACGGAGGCGGAGCAATGAAGCGCGCCGAAAAACATGCGGCCGCGCTGTTCAACAAAGCGGCTCGGTACGCGAGCGCCCACGCCGACATGGATACGGTGTCCGTCCGGTTCAGAAAAGGGCGTTACAGTTTTGAGGCGACGTTCACGCGCCCCGACCCGCCCGAAAGCCGCCGCATGGGTTTCAACGGGGAGCAATGACAAAGAGCGCGAACCGGCAAGAGCCGGAGCGATAAAAGGAGCACACCGACCATGAACAACGCAATCATTATCGGCAATTTGACGCGCGACCCCGAGGGCGGGAGCGCGCCGGGCGCGGACGGCACGGGGATTGCCTTTTGCCGGTTCACAATCGCGGCCAACCGGCCCTTCACGAACGCCGCGGGCGAGCGCGAAGCGGACGACAACCTGCCCTTCTGACGCTATGACGGGCACGGATTGGAAACTGGCGGAACTGTCGGGCATTGTCGACGGCTACGAAAATCACGCGGGGACGCCCCGCGCCCCCGCCGCGCTCATGGGGTACCGCCGTTACCTGCTTTCCGTTCTGGCGGCTTGCCCGTGCGTGGCGGTGGACTTCGGGAAAGCCGTGGAGCCGTGGGGCGAAACCCCGCCAAAGCCCGATTTCGGGCTTTAAGCGCGGCCTAGCGGACACAGGCAAGCCCGCAAGGCCCTTGCCTTATTCAGCGATAAAAAGCGCAACGCAAGGGGGGACGCCGGCAACGGCGCGGCAGTGCGGGGGTTCAAGGGGGCAAGGCGCAAGCCGCCGCCCCATTGCAGGACGGGCTTTCCTGCAACCGCGCCGCAAAGGGCGGCAACGGGCGCGGGTGTGGGCAACGCATAACACGCCGCCAAACGCCTAAAAACGGCGTTAAACGGGACTTCCCGAATACGGGGAGCCCCGCCCACGTCTGAACCCTCAGCGCGAGAAAACGCGGCGCAAGGGCGAAGGCGACGGGGTAGCCGAGGGAAAGCGGGCTCGGTATACCCGCGGGGGGCGAGCCCCGCGCGGGTATGCCGAGGCTGCCCCGTTTGGTCGTGAGTAGGCCGATAATTTCCTGCCCCGACCGCTGTGCGGGCGGGGCGCCCTGACGGGCATATAGCCGGCGGAACCCGCTAAAACGGCATTAGGGACAGCCCCCGAAACGGGGAAAAGGAGCGAATATGCAACAAATCAGCATTGACTGGGCGGACGGCGCCCAAAGCGCGGAGCAGGGCAAGGCCGAACGCCAAGCGCGGGCGAAGGCGTTCCTGCGGAAACAGCGCGTCAAGTACATGGGCGACGCCGTCGAGGCCGCCGACCGCTTCGAAGCGCGGATTATCGCCATCGCGCGGAGTTACCCCGGCTTTGCCGGCGCGTTCCTTTTCGAAGCGTTGGAATTCCTCGACGCCTACGGGACGCAAGCCGAGCGCGAACACGCCAAACGCCTGAATAGCAGCCGCGCAATCGAGTTGCTGACCGCCGACGCCATGCGCCTGATTTTAAAGGAGGCCGAGGCATGAAACGGCCGCCGCTCACGCAGGCGCGCGTGTGCGCGTTACGCGCGCGCATTATGCGCGCGCCAATCTGTCTTGATACTATCGAAACAAGTGGGACAAACAAAAAACCCGAAAAACGCGCCGGATTCCCCGCGCGCGCGAGAGGTATGAAACCGTGATCAGCGTAAAGGACTTAAAAGAAAAACTCAAATATTCAAGCAACGAGATTGCCCCCGCCTTCCGGCGCGCCGGCCAGGACCGCATAGCCCAACGCCTTGACGAGTGCGGCGACTTCGTCCGCGTCGCCTACTGCGTCAAGTGCCATGCCAAACACCTTTCCGGCGCGAAGCCCTGCCGCAATAGGTATTGCCCCGTCTGCTCGAAACTCCGTTCCCTGCTCTGGGTCGCCCGCCTGATCCCCCTGCTCGAGCATTGGATCGACGGCGGCGGCTATTTGTTCCTTTTAAACTTGACAATCAAGGACACCCCGACCCTAAAAGAGGGATTGGACACGCTCACCGGCGCGTGGCGCACTATGACCCACGAGGGCAGGAAAAACCGAGACGAATGGAAAACCCGTTTCGCCGGCGGCGTCCGCTCCCTCGAAGTCAAGCGCGGCCACAACTCCGGCCTGTGGCACCCCCATTACCACGCCATTCTGCTCCGCCGCCATTTCGGCAGGGACTGGCCTTACTTTTCCGAAAAATGGCAGGACGCCGTCCGGAAGGCCAACGGCCGCACGGAAAAAGGCGGCTCCGTCTGGCTCCACAGCGTCGGAAGGGGCAAGGACAAAACGTTGTTGGACGCCGTCGTCGAATGCTTCAAGTACATGACTAAATTCGAGTGGCACGGCGCGTCCCCCGCCACAATCAACGAATTGGTCAAAACCCTGCACAGCCGCAAGGGCATCCAGACGTGGGGCGTACTCTACGGCCTTGCCGAGCAGACCGAGGAGCAGTTCGAGAAATCCGACTATGAGGACTTGCGCGGCTTCGTCTGCCGCGCCTGCGGCTTCCATGAGTTCGAGTTCGACCTTATCGCCCGCAGCGAGTTCGAGGCCGATACCGACATCGGGGACTTGGTTAAAATCGACGATGGAAACAGCAGAACGCTTTGACCGCCTTATCGCGGCGATTGAAAAACTGGCCGGCGCCCTCGATCGGGGCGCCCTTTTTTGCGTACCCGCGACCGTATCCCCGCAAGCCGTTGCCCCCGCCCCGTCCGGTAGGACGTTGTACGCCTGGTTTGACGAATACCTTGCCACTTACAAAGCCCCCGCGATTAAGCCCGCCACCCTTGCCGCCGCCGTCCGGACTGTACGCGTCCACGTCAAGCCCAATATCCCCGACATGCCCCTCGAAGCCGTCGCCGGCTCCGACGTGCAAAGGGCTTTAAACGCAATCCCCGGCACCCGCCTTCGGAAAAGCGCGTACCACATTTTTAACGGCTCTTTCAAGAAAGCCGCCCGACTCGGCTTGATCGCCCTCAACCCTATGAACGCAGTCGAGCCCGCTCGGCACGTTTCTAAACCCGGCCGCGCCCTTACCCGCGAACAACAAGCCCATTTTTTAGCCGCACTCAAAGGCAACCGCTTAAAGCCGCTCTATGAGTTTTACCTGCTCACAGGCTGCCGCCGCGCCGAAGCCCTTGCCGTCGCGTGGGACGACGTCGACCGCGCCGCGGGGCGCGTCCGCATACAAGGGACGAAAACCGCCAACGCCGCCCGTTATATCCCGCTGTTCCCCGCCCTCGCCGAACTGCTCGGCGGCCTGCCCAAACGGGGCGGCAAGGTCTTTGCCGCCACCCTCAACGCCGTTACCTGCAATTTCCGCCGGCTCAAACGCAAATACGGCTTGACGTTCCGCATCCATGATTTGCGCCACACCTTCGCCACCCGCTGCCTTGAATGCGGCATCGCCTTGAACGCCGTCCAAAAATGGCTCGGCCATTCCCGCCCCAGCACCACCGCCGATATTTACCAGCACGTCCTGACCGATTTCGAAAAGTCCGAGGCCGCCAAATTTAACCCCGCTTTTGCCCTGTGACCCCTTTGCCGCTTCTTTAACCCACGCTTTTCTTTGTAAACGCATGAAAATGCCCCGCCCTCATTCCAAATCGCGGCTCTATCCCCCTATTTGCCTTCGCCCTGCTTATGACCATGCTCTTTCCAGG
>JAISFM010000255.1 GCA_031263605.1 Clostridiales bacterium
CGGGAAACTTTGATAAAAATTTCGATAGTAGCGTTGCTACAATCTTCAATTTTTATCTTTGTTTGCCACAAAAATTCATCGCAATTCCATCCGCTTTTAGTTTTAGGACAGGTCTATTGAAAAATTTCGGATGCCGGCGCAAAAAGCGTCTTGAATGGCTTTGCGTTTCTTGTCCGCCGGCCGGCTTGCCTTACGGCGGCTCGACCTTAACTTTCAACTTTCCATTTTCAACTTTCAACTTTTCCGGAGGTTTATATGAACTTTGAAATCGCCCGCAAAGGGTACAAACGGGAGCAGGTGGACGCCTACATAAAGCAACTGACCGCGGAATACGAGAACGGCAGCGCGGAACAGCGCGACCGCATTTTTGAATTAAAGGCGCGGCTTTCCCAATTCGAGAAAGAGAACGCGGCGTTGCGTGGGCGCGAGGCCGAGGTCAGCCGCGCGCTCCTGTCGGCGGTGCAAAAGTCCTCGGAAATCGAGGATATGGCTCTTAAAAAATACGATTTGGAAATCCAGCGTTTAAAATTGTTCCACATCAAATGGCAAGCCTATTTTGACGACATACTCGCGCGTTACCCGTTGAACGACGAATTGCAGTCGATAGCGGATTTCACCGACGAAATGCGTGGGATATTGGGCGTACCCGACCCAAAGCGGCGGCCGGCAGTCCCGAAGCCCAACGTAAAATTGTCCGACGCGGCGCAGCAGCACGAGCGGGAAAAGAAACGCCTTGCCGCCCGCGCCGCCGGCACTGCCGGCCGCACGGCGGCCGCCAATTCCGCAACCCGCCCCGCGCCTTCGGGCCCCGCCGCGCCGATCGAAGCGATTCACAAATATTTGGATAAAAACGCGCGGTCGGTCAAAGCGGACGCCGCCGCGCCCGTCGGGACTTCCGCGTCCATGCCCATGGGGGCGGCGTCCGCCGAAACCGCGTCGGCGTCCGCAAGGGCGGCCGCGCCCGTCAGTACGCCCGCGTTCAGTTTAGAGGACGCCCTCAACCCCACCGAGGATATCGCCGATATTTTAAAAGAATTGGGCATTGAATAATTTACAATGCATAAGTGGATAGTTCGCGACGGTTATCGTTCAGTGTTTTATACGGCAACGCTTGCTCCTTTGCTCTACGGCTTGAAAACAAATATAAAATAACGACACACCAAGTGTTTTGGATAACAGTATAAACCTGCAAACGGAAAATATCCTTTGCCGTCAAAAGCGGCAGGGGATATTTTAATTGCAGGGGCAATCCTATTGACGCCACCTAAACCGTAAATACCGCGACATATTGATCGGGGCGGGAAATTTGCCGATTCTTATTCATATCTGGATTTAAGTTCATCCATACAGGTTTTTAAGTTTAATAATTTTTCGAGCAGGGTATTTTGCGTGTAATAATAGTGGTTGCTGGCCTCGTAGCCGATCGAGGGATGCATTGCGGCCAACCGCAGCAACGCCGAGGTGTTCGCGCGTTCACGCCGGATGAGGTCGAGCAGGGCGGCTTTGTTTTGGAGCGGGTCGCGCTTTAAACGGGCGAAAGCGGACTGAATGTGGGTCGAGGAAAAATGAATGCCCGCCGCTTGCGCCACGGGGAGCAGGGAACGGGTTGCCGCGCCGGGCAGGGGGATTTTCTCCAATACCCGCAAGCCCTTGCCCCAAAGGGACGACAGCGTTTCGAGTTCGGCGATGAACCGTGCCTCGGGGAATGGGCCGCGCCACGATTGCAGGTCGTCGTAGGGGAAGCCCAACATCGTCGCGCGCAGGTTCGTTTCGTTTAAACCGAGCGGCGCGGCCGGCCCGTAGTTTTGCGGCCCGCCGTACAGGAAATCGATCGAGAATGGGAAATGCGAAAAGCCCCGGGAAAAGAGCGAGCAGGCTTTGGCGACGGCGGCGGCGTCCGCGCCGAAAACCTTTTCATACCACTTTTGCAGATCGACGTTTCGGGCGAAATAAAATTCCCGCGCGAGCGACAGATTAAAACTCGGGAAACCGCCCAGCGTCCAGCCAAGCATCAGCCCGTCGACGCGCAGGCGCGACAGGCCGGACAGGTGCTTGTGAATCAGCGGGAATACGGGAAGGTACGGCGCGGCGGAGCATTCCCAACTGTTGTTGATCTGCACTTTCGCCGCGGTTTTATGCCCCGCCGCCGTTGCCGTCCGGAAGGACGCCGCCGACTTCGGGCTCGGGCCCGGATTGGAAATCGAATAGTCGATTACTTCGCCGTTCGTGCCGCCGATATCGATCGGCAATCGATCCTCGCTGACGGCCATAATTTTTATCTTCGGGTCGAGCAAGCGGATTCCGGCGTCTATGCTTTCCCGCTCCCAGTTCCAAGCCCACAGGTACGCGGTCAGGGAATACGGGGCTCCGGCGTCGGTTAAAGCCCTTTGCAGGATATTGTTGACTTCCGCGGCCACCTCCCACGGCTTGCGTTTGAAACAGCGCGGGCATTCGGTTTCGGCGATGTTTACGTCCGCGCCTTTCCTCGAATAGCAGTGGGTCAGGTTTTCCGACATCGTGATCGTGAAAACGCCCCCTAAACCGGGCAGCCGCCCCGCGACGGATTTCATCGCGTCATACAGGTAATCTTGGACGGCGGGGATGCTTGTGCAAAGCGCGTAATAGCCGTTTTCCTCCGCGCCCCGCAATTCGGGGCGTTTCTCAAAAAACGCGGCGGGCATGGAGCGCGGCTCGTTGAAATACAAATACAGTTTCATGCCGTACCGCGCTAATTTGCGGATCAGCCGATTCATATTCCGCAAGCGTTCCCCGCGCCGCGCGCCGAGTTCGGGCGCAAAGGGAAATTCGCCCAATTGATACAGCAGGGCTTGCGCCCAGAAACCGTTGACGCCCAAAGCCGACAGCGCGGACAACAGTTTACCGTCGTACAAGTCGGGCGCGCCGTCCAAAAACGGGTCGCCGTACACCGCGTTGTAATTGTA
Source organism: Clostridiales bacterium (assembly GCA_031263605.1). Classification (GTDB taxonomy): domain Bacteria; phylum Bacillota; class Clostridia; order Christensenellales; family DUVY01; genus BNZQ01. The sequence goes on from JAISFM010000255.1 coordinate 2,943, forward strand.
CAAAAAACGCTCTTCGATCAGCGGTTTTTTCGCGGAGGGGGGAACGTTTTCTTGCGGGAAAGGGAAATAGTCCGCGGCGAAATCGAACGGGCGCGCGCCGCCGTCCGCGCGGTACGCCCGAATCAGCCGCGCCGCTTTCGCGGTCGCCCGCGCTTGTTCGCGGGTCGGCGGGGCATAGGCGGGTTCGGGTACGGACGGCTTGAAGCCGCCCAGTTTCACGCCCAGAAAATCGTCCTCTTTCAAGAGGAAAGCCAATTCCCCCTCGTTTTTTTCGAGAAGGATAAGCAACTGTCGGTAGGAAAGGATATGCCAATTTTGGCGGATCAGCGTGATATACCCGCGCGCAAGCCAAACGGGGTCGGCTTCCGCCCGTTTCAGCCCGAGCCGTTCCGCTTCCGCGTGAATTGTTTCCGCGTCCGTGTTCAGCGCGCGCGCCAAACTTTCGGCTTTCACGAGGCCGTAATTGCGCAGGATCGCCGTCTGCCACGGCGCGGGCAGGGAATGGGGGGAATAGTCGATTTTCTTTTCGGGCGGCAGGGTGTGCGTTTCGGGCATTTCGGCACCTCTTATTAGGTAAAAGATAAAAGGTAAAAGGTAAAAGATAAAAGATTAGGTGATAAGAGCAAGGGGATTGAGAAGTGAGAAGTTAAGTAGGAAGTAGGAAGTAGGAAGGACGAAGTGTCGGATGCTTACGCAAAAAGAAACTTTTATTATGCTTTGCGTTTCATACCCGCCGACCCGCTTGCTTGACGGAAATTCGACCGCACTTCCTACTTCGTCCTTCGTCCTTCCTACTTGCAATATTGCCCGCCGACGGGCTTGCTTGGCGAAACCCCGACCGCACTTCCTACTTCGTCCTTCCTACTTCGTCCTTAACTTCTCTACTTCGTCCTTCCTACTTCCTACTTCCTACTTCCCTACTCGATCGTGTTCTGTTTGAATTTCAGGGATTTGATATATTGTCCCGGGGTCATGTTTTCGTATTTGGAAAACAGTTTGGTGAAATAGTGCACGGAGGAAATATTCAGTTCCTCCGCGATCTGCGAAAAATTCTTGCCGCCCGTGCGTATCATGCTTTTGGCGCATTCGATCCGTTTTCTGTTGGCGTATTCGACAAACGTTTGATTGAGATGCTCGTGGAACAAGCGGCAGACCGTCGTTTTATTCGTGGCGAAAAGCAGGGAAATCTGCCCGAGAGTCAGTTTCTGCGTTAGGTTTTCGTCGATGTAGCGGCAGATTTGGAGCAGCGCGGGGTCGGCCGCCGCCGAG
>JAISFM010000110.1 GCA_031263605.1 Clostridiales bacterium
TAAAAATTTTGTTAGTAGCGTTGCTACAAACTGCAATTTTTACCCGCATTACACGCAAAAATCCCTCGCCTATCATCTCGCGCCTTAATTTCGCAACAAGTCTATTGCGAGGAGCGCGACGCGCGACGCGGCAATCTCTACCGAACAGAGGAACGCCCCGCGCCCCCTTGTCATTCCGTTTGCCGTGAAGAATCTCAACCGATTGCGCTACTAATGTCCTTTCGAGCGAAGTCGAGAAATCCCCCACCTTTTAAAAATTCCCCTCCCTCGGAGGGGTGCCGCCTTTGGCGGCGGGGTGGTTCTCAAAATAACTCGATCGCAACTGTGGACTGTGCACTGTGGACTATAATTGTGCATTATTATGTCATTTCGAGCGAAGTCGAGAAATCTCCCACAATATCTTTTACCTTTTACCTTTTACCTCTTATCCGCCCGCCTTCGCCGCCGCACCCACAGCAGCACGGTGGCCAAAACGGTCAAGCCCAGCCCTATTAAATAATAGGGCAAATTCCTGCCGTAAATATCCAACTGCCCCTTGTAAATAAAGCGGTCTAAAATCTGCATGCCCAGCGCGTAAGCCCCGATCAGAAACAGCCCCAGTTTAAACAGGAGGAAAACGATCACCTTAAAGATCAACTTTAAAATAAACCACATAACTTTCAGCGCGAATTTGAGTATGCGGAGAATAAAGAAAAGGCAACCCATACGGGTATTATACCATATTCCCGCGTTTTAGTCCAGATAATTCATTGCACGGGACTAGGGAATAGTGGATAGGGAATAGTGTCGGTCGCGCGTTCCTCCCGCGTTTTAGAGTATAAATCGGCGGAAGATGTTTCAATATGCCCGCGCGAGTACCGCGCGACCGACCATCTTCCATCTTCCATCTTACATAGTCCGTATTGAATAGGTTGAAAGTTTTTGGAAGGGGGGCGCGGGGGGAAACCTTGTTACAACAAGGTTTCCCCCCGCACAAGGCGCAAAACCACCCCGACCGACACAACGCGCAATATCTTCCCGACCGACACTAACCACTAACCACTAATCACTAATCACTATTCCCTTTCACCTCTTACCTCTTACCTCTTACCTCTTACCTATTACTTATCCCCTAAAAAAACGGCCACCCCGCGAACCACCCGCCGAACCCCGTCCCCTCGGGGGGCGCGGGCGGGGGCGGCGGCGGGGGCGGGCGGGTCAGCGTCCCCTCGACCGTGAGGCCGTTTTGCGGCGCGTAGCGGTCGCTACGGATACAGACCTCGCGCACCAACCTTTTGCCCTCGTAATACCGCAGGTACCCCTTGGAAACCAAGCCCGCCTTGGGATAGGCCACGCGCACCCGCTCGCCCCGATAGGGCGCGACGTCGCGGTATTTCCCCTCCCCGTCCACAATATGCTCGTCGGTATAATCGGTCAACTCCGCGAGTTTTTCGCTCCGCCGCTCGATTCGGCAAGGGTTTTTCGCGCCGTAAAACTCCACGCGCAAAGCGTCCCCCGTAAAAACGGAACGGATAAACGCGGGCCCCGGCCCCGGATTGGCAAAACGCAAATCCATCGTCCCGCCGCTGACGGCCGCGTCGAACGAGGGCGCGACATAGGAAACGGGCAAGGAATGCCGGTGCGCCTCTTTAATCTCCATGCCCGCCAGCAGCGCGGCGTTGTACAGCGTCGTAGAGGTCTGGCAGACCCCGCCGCCCGCGCCCTTCTCGAACCGCCCGTTCAGGATAATGTTGGCCTCGCGGTAGCCGCGCGCCTCGGTGCGCGGGCCGGTCGAGCGGTTGAAACTGAACTCCTCGCCCGGGTCCAAACGGCGGCCGTTGAACCCCGCCGCGCTCAAAGCGATGTTATTTTTGCGGTCGGGGCCGCTGCCCGCGAACCGCGTCGTAAACGCGCTCTTAAAATTGGCGTATTCTTGAAGGGCCCGCGCGGTGATTTCGGCGGCGACAGGCTCGAATTGCAGCGTCAAACGGCAGTCGGGCGATTCAATAAAGGCGCGAACGAGCGCGGCGCAAAATTTCGCGCGGTCGATTCTGCGCCCCGCCCGTTCGGGCGCGATGACGAATTTCGATTTCCGCAACCGCCCGCCCGCCGCCGCCCACCGGTCGCCGTGCGAGGCGGCGGGATCGAAGAACAGTTCCGCGTCGGCCGGCTTAACGTCCACGGCGCGGGCGACGCCGTCCAACCGCGCGTCGAGCGCGGGAAAGACGTACCGCGCGGCTTGCCCTGCCGTCGCGCCGCCCTTTAAGAGCCGCAAAAGTTTGTCCCGTTTGTCGGCGTAGCCCGCCCCCCGCCGCGCCGCGTCGCGGGCGACAAAGAACTCGCGCCCGGAGAAATCGAAGTCGCGCTCCGTCCACCGCCAGCGGCGGCCGCCGTGGGCGACGGAAATTGAGAATTGAGCGTCGGCGGCGGCCGCCGCCGCCGAAAGTGAGAATTGAGAATTGAGAATTGAGAAGTGTCGGTCGGAGTTAATCGCGGCGGCCGTGGGAGTTGAAAGTTGAAAGTTGAAAGTTGAAAAGTTGCGGTCAGAGTTAATAGCGGCGGCGCGGACGGTATTCGCGGCACGGAAACCGAACGTCCCCGCGGCCGCGCAAAGGAAAACCGCGACCCCTAAAAACAATAAACCCGCTCCGCGCCGACACGCACCCATACACCGTATAGTATCCGCGCGGCGCGTCCATATTATGCCTTTGCCGGCTTGCCGCCAAATTCCCCGCAACCGTCCGCCGTTTCCCGCTTCCCGCCCCGCAAACCGTATTCGCGCAGCACGGCGGCGGTGGCGCGCCCCGCCTGTTTCGCGCGTTCCTCGACGGGCAACGCCCTATGCTTCGGCGCGACGGCGAACAGGCCGGAAAGCATATACGTCAACCCGACGTCCATGCCGTCGATCGACTTGATTTCGGGACGCTCCTTGTAAATCGACCGGCGGAGCGACTCGTACAGAATGCCGAGCAAATCGAAGCCGCGCCGCCCGTTCATCAGCAGCCGCGCGTCGGGCATTTCGCGAAAGGCGCGCCACAGCCGCAAAATAAATTGCTCGGGGTCGGTAAAAAACAAATCGGCATAATCGATGCCGCCGGTCAGTTTCTCGACAAATTCGTCCTCGATTTCCTCGATCAACTCGCCGATATTTTTATAATGGAAGTAAAACGTAGCCTTATTGATCAAGGCTTTTGCGCACAGTTCCTTCACGGTGATTTTTTCAATCGGCCGGGCGCGGGACAGTTCCGCAAACGCCGCGCGGATTTCCCGCAAGGTTTTTTGTATCCGTAAATCCATGATTTAACCTCCCCGCCGCCGGAAACCGACCGCAAGACAAATTTTCAAAACCGACATACCCAACGCATTCTCAAAAACCGTCGGTTATCCGACTCCGCGCCGTCGCAAGTACTATCTTTTCGGCGCACGGTCTATTATAATACCCGTAGTTTGATAAGTCAAGCCAAAATACACAAAGTACCCTGCCCTTTTGCGCAAACCCATGTCATTTCGAGCGAAGTCGAGAAATCCCCCACCGTTAAAAAATTCCCCTCCCTCGGAGGGGTGCCGCCAACGGCGGCGGGGTGGTTCCTCAAATCAACTCAACCGCAATTGTGCATTGCGCATTGTGCATTGCTTCGTCATTGCGAGGAGCGCAAAGCGCGATGCGGCAATCTCTACCAAACAGAGGAACGCCCACGCGCAATCCTCTCTCATTCCGAATGCGCAAACCCATGTCATTTCGAGCGTAGTCGAGAAATCCCCCACCGTTAAAAATTCCCCTCCCTCGGAGGGGTGCCGCCAACGGCGGCGGGGTGGTTCCCAAAACAACTCAACCGCAATTGTGCATTGTGCAGTGTGAATTGCTTCGTCATTGCGAGGAGCGCGAAGCGCGACGCGGCAATCTCTACCAAACACGAAACGCGCCTTTTTACATAGAGACTGCCACATCGGACGCCGACCGCCGCCCTTCCCGCAAAGATAAAAACTGTTGAAAGTTTTTGAAAGGGGTTCGGGGAAAACTTTTGTCAAAAAGTTTTGGCCGGGCCGTGCCCCCGGCGCCCCGACAATGGGACGGTGAGAGGGTGGGGGGGCAGGGGGCGCCG
>JAISFM010000236.1 GCA_031263605.1 Clostridiales bacterium
AAAACTTTTTTGTCAAAAAGTTTTCCCCCGCGCCCCCTTTCAAAAAACTTCTACTGTAAAAAAAAGCCCTTCAAAAACCCCTTAAAAAAATTTTTAAATTAGGGGTTGACAAATGGGAAAAAGTGTGGTATAGTATATATAGAAACATGAATAAAGTTCATGTTTGAAATCTCTGCCGGATGCGGCTCATGTAGGTTAAGAGTATTATAGTTAATCGGTCAACGCACGGGTACGGGCATTTTTATTTGTACTCTGTCCGATTTTCCTTAATTACTCAATCCTATGTTTCTTTTTTGGTCGGACTATTTTCTTTGTGACGGGCTTTCCGTGATGGGCTTCCTCAAAGAAAAATGTCCGTATAGAAAAATGTCCGCGCGTAAAGGATCGGAAAATATGGTGTCAAACAAGGTTTATATCGTTGACGGGCAACGGACGGCGACAGGCAGTTTTTTGGGGTCGCTGAAAGGCTGCGGCGCGGCCAAAATGGGCGCGGCCGTCGTCAAGAAACTTCTGGAACGCAATAAATTAACGGGCGCGGAGATCGGCGAGTTGATCGCGGGCAATATTTTGTCGGCGGGCGCGGGGCAGGGGCCGGCGCGGCAGGTCTCGATCGGCGCGGGCATACCGCGCGAGGTGCCCGCTTACAGCGTCAACATGCTGTGCGGCAGCGGCCTCAAAGCCGTGGTGAACGCGGCGGCGGCGATCCGCGCGGGCGACGCGGATTTGATTGTCGCGGGCGGCGTGGAGAGCATGTCCAACGCCCCCTATTTAATTCCCGCCAAAGCGCGGCAGGGCGTTAAATTGGGGGACTTCCAAACGGTTGACCATATGGTTCACGACGCGCTGACCGACGCTTTTTCGGGCGCGCACATGGGCGTGACGGCCGAAAATATCGCCGAGAGTTTGCTCATTCCCCGCGCGGCGCAGGACGCTTTCGCGTGGGACAGCCAGCAAAAGGCGATCGCGGCCGTGGACGGCGGCGCGTTCAAGGACGAAATTGTCCCCGTCGAAGTCACGGAGGGCAAAAACACCTTCATTTTTGAAAAGGACGAATACCCGAACCGCGCGACCTCGCCCGAAAAATTGGCGGCCTTGCGCCCCGCGTTCAAAAAGGACGGCACGGTCACGGCGGGCAACGCGTCGGGCTTGAACGACGGCGCGGCGTTTGTGCTGGTCGCGGGCGAGGCGGCGGTCAAAAAATACAGCCTGACCCCGATGGCCGAATTGGTCGCGGCGGGGCAGGCCGGCGTGGAGCCGCAAATCATGGGCTTGGGGCCGGTGCCGGCGATTGCCGCCGCGCTGAAAAAGGCGGGCAGGAAATTGTCCGATATGGAGTATATCGAACTCAACGAGGCGTTCGCGGCGCAGAGTTTGGGCGTGGTCAAGCAGTTGGCCGCCGCGCGCGGCATGGGCGAGAACGAGATTTTGAAACGCTGCAACGTCAACGGCGGCGCGATTGCCCTCGGGCACCCCGTCGGCGCGAGCGGCGCGCGTATATTGGTCACCCTGTTGCACATCTTAAAGCATAGGGGGGCAGGCTACGGCTTGGCAAGTTTATGCATCGGCGGCGGCATGGGCGTGGCGGTGGTTGTGAAGTCGATGTAGGGAATAGTGTCGGATAGAGGGCTATGGAAGATGTAAGATGGAAGATGGAAGATGGTCGGTCGGAGTAATATGGCGCGGTTGTGCGGGGGAAAACCTTTTTGAAAAAAGGTTTGCCCCCGCGACCCCTTTCCAAAAACTTTCAACTGTATGTAAGGAAATAGGGAATAGTGGATAGGGAATAGTGTCGGTCGAGAGGGCATTGCGCATTACAGAGGAACGCCGCGCGCGATATGTCATTTCGACCGAAGCGAGCGATAGCGAACGGAGCGGAGAAATCTCCCACCTTATAAAAAAGGAAAAGGAATAGGGAATAGTTGATAGGGAATAGTATCGGTCGAGAGGGCATTGCGCAAAACTCTGTCAATACGGAGTGGAAAAATAGCGTTGCTACGGGGTCATTGCGAGGAGCGCGAAGCGCGACGCGGCAATCTCTACAAAACACGAAACGCGCCTTTTTATATAGAGATTGGCAACAATGGACTTACGCATCCTCCTCGCAATGACGAGCCGTGTTTATGAGCAACGCGGTTTGTACGCTCCCCGGCCAATAAAGACACTTGCATAAAATTTTTTGAAAAGGGCGCGGGGAAAACTTTTTTATAAAAAAGTTTTCCCCGCAAAAAAAAAATAAAAAAAATAAAAATAAAAAAAGGTGATAAAACAATGAGATTAAAAAACAAAACGGCGGTAATCACGGGCGGCGCGCGGGGGCTGGGCGAGGCGATGGCCAAACTGTTCGCGGCGGAGGGCGCGTATGTATACGCTTGCGACATGGGCGACCCCGCCAACGCGTATCAGAACGTGGAAAACTACAAGTTGAACGTGACCGACGTAGAGGCCTGCAAAAAGTTTTTCGACTACGCGGCGGGCAAGAGCAAAAAGATCGATATTTTGGTCAACAACGCGGGGATAACGCGCGACGCGATGACGCGCAAAATGACGGACGAGTTTTGGGATTTGGTCATCGACGTGAATTTAAAGGGCGTGTTCAACCTGACCCGCCACATCGGGCCGCACATGGAGGAGGCCGGCGGCGGCAGCATCATCAACATTTCCAGCGTCGTCGGCGAGTACGGCAACATCGGGCAGGTCAATTACGCCGCGTCCAAATCGGGCGTCATAGGCATGAGCAAGACCTGGGCAAAGGAATTTGCCCGCAAGGGCGTGCCCGTCCGCTGCAACGCTATCGCGCCCGGCTACATCATGACCGACATTTTAAAGACCGTGCCGCAGGAACTGCTCGATAAATTCGCCGCGCAAACTATGTTGGGGCGGTTGGGGCAGCCCGACGAAATCGCGAAAGCGGCGTTGTTTTTGGCAAGCGACGACGCGTCCTATGTGACGGGGACTGTGCTCTCCGTCAACGGCGGCATGAGGTTGTAACGTCATATATGCTTCGCGATACCGCGTCACACTAAAAATTTTCTCGGGGTCATGTAGGAGAGTCTACACTCCCCCTCGAAAATTTTGTGTTCCTTGTCTCGCTCGCATCTATGACGTTACAACGCCGACAGTTATAACGTCGTATATACTTCGCATTTCTTTGTCAAGCGACGCTTTTCGGCCTCGCGCGTATTACAATACGCGCGTCGCCCGAAAAACATCGCTTTCCTCGAACTGCTTGTATCTTTGCCGTTAAAGCGGCCGACAGGCAGACGCATATCGGATAGAGGACTTTGCGCGAAAGTCCTGTCATTTCGACCGAAGTGAGCGACAGCGAACGGAGCGGAGAAATTCCCCACCTTATAAAAATTCCCCTCCCTCGGAGGGGTGCCGCCTATGGCGGCGGGGTGGTTAAGAAAGACCTAACAGTATAAATAACGGTGCCGCCCGTAAAGGGCTGCAAACAGGGTACCCTGTTTGATTTTCGTAAAACAAAGTTTTACGAAAAAACAATTGACAGAAAGTTTTTGAAAAGGGCTTGGGGAAAACTTTTTACAAAAAGTTTTCCCCAAAAAAGAAAACGCAAAAAATGAAAAACAACAATACGGACGTCGGAATTGTCGGGGTGGGGACGTACCTGCCCGAACGCGCCGTGAGCGCAAAGGAGATTGCCGAGGCGACGCGGGGCGTGTGGAGCGAGCAAGCCGTCGTCGAAAAATTGGGAATCAAGAAAATCTATAAGCCGGGGCCGGAGGACGGCACACAGGAAATGGGCGTCAAAGCCGCCCTCGCGTGCCTGAAAAATACCGGCGCGGACCCCAAAGAAATCGACGTGCTATTGTGTATCGGCGAGGAGTGGAAGGAGTATCCTTTGACGACTTCGGCGTGCTATATACAGGACAAAATCGGCGCGGTGAACGCGTGGGGGATCGACGTGCAGAACCGCTGCTGCACGTGCGTGTCGGCGATGAAAATCGCGCGGGACATGCTGGTCGCCGACCCCGAAATCGAAACCGTCATGATTGCGGGCGGCTACCGCAACGGGGACTTCGTGGACTTTGCCGACAGGAACATGTCCATGATGTACAACCTGTCGGCGGGCGGCGGCGCGCTGATTATGAAAAAGAACCTTGGCAAAAACAGACTGCTGGGCAGCAAAGTCATTTCGGACGGCAGTTTGGCGCGGACGGCGGGCGTGGAGATCGGCGGCATCGCCAAGCCGTTCACGCGGGACAACATCGAGGAAGGGTACAAATCCCTGCGCTTGCTGGACGCGGAAAAGATGAAGGCGCGCCTGAACGAGGTCAGTATGCCGAATTGGTACAAGTGCATCGACGGGGCGTTGAAACAGGCGGGCTTGCAGCGCAAGGACATTACCTATTTGGACGTTTTGCACATGAAGCGCAGCGGCCATTTGGGGATGCTGAAAGATTTGAATTTGTCCGAAGAGCAGTCGGTTTATTTAGAGGATTTCGGCCACATCGGCCAAATCGACCAGATCCTGTCGCTTGAACTGGCCTTACGCTCCGGCAAGGTCAAAGACGGCTCGGTGGTCTGCATGATAGCCGCCGGCATCGGCTACGTATGGTCGGCCAATATTATACGGTGGGGGTAAGAGGAAAGTATGAACGCGTATATTCAAATGTTCTTTTCAAGTTGGATGTTCATGTCGGTGTTCGCGCTGGCCACTATGGGTATCGTGCTGATCTTTAAAACGTCCGGCACGACGAATTTCGCCCAAGGGTCGATAGCGGCCCTCGGCGCGTATTTCGCGGCGACGTTCGTCACCAAGGGCTGGAATTTATGGCTCTCGCTGGGCGTGTCCGTCGTCGTAGCGTTCGCGGTCGGCGTTTTAGTGGACGTGGGCTTGTTCCGGCGGGGCCGCTCGGTCAACGTCATCGGCAAGCAAATTATCACGATGGGCATCGTCATGATCCTGTTCGGCGTCGTGCCTATGGCGTTCGGCGCGCTGCCGATGGACATTCCGCCGTTCGCCAAAGGCAACTTTGAATTCGGGCAGTTCGTTATCCCAAAGCACTACGCGATTTGCGCCCTCATTACGGCGGGCGTGTTGGCGGCGATCTTTTTGGCTTTGCGCTTTACAAAATGGGGGTTGGGCGTCCGCGCCACGGCGTCCAACGAAAAGGTCGCCCAGATGCTGGGCGTCAACACCAAAATGATCACCGCCGTCAGTTGGGCCCTCGCGGCGGGCTTGGGCACGCTGGCCGCCGTCATGTACGGCAGTTCGACCGTGCTGAATCCGGCGTATATGACGGGCGTGCAGGTCAACGCGTTTCTGGCCTGTATTCTGGGCGGCTTCGCCACATTCTACGGCCCGATCGCCGGCGCGCTGCTGCTGCCCGTCTTGCGCAACTATATCGCCTATAATACTTCGGCGTGGGCGGACGTGATTATCTATACCCTGATTCTGTTGGTAATTCTGTTCAAGCCCAACGGGCTGTTCGGCAAAAAAATTGTGAAAAAGGTGTGAAAGGCATGAGCGTTTTGTTAAAGAAATTTAAAATGCAGCCCGGGCAGAGCCCCGCGCCCGCGCCCAAAAAGGCCACGCCGATCGGCAAGTTTTTCCGGCACCCGTACAGCCACTTTATGATTTTCGGAGTCCTGCTCGTGCTTGTACAGGTGTTGGCGATGACGGGCGTACTGTCCGCCGCTTTGGCGCGTTCGGTGGGCGTCAGTTTGATCTACTCGATAGCGTCGCTGGGCTTTTGCCTGCTGCTCGGGTATTCGGGCTTGGCGAGTCTGGGCACCGCGGGCTTTATGGGGCTCGGGGGCTATATGTTCGCCTACCTTTTGGCGCATACGCCGCTGCCGTTCTTTATTTGCGTCGCCGTGTCGGTCGCCGCGCTGATTCTGATCGGCGCGTTGGTCGGTTTCATTTCCCTGCGGATAGAGGGCATCTATTTGGCGATCGTCACGCTGGGGCTTTCGGAAATTTTAGTCAGTTTCTTTAAGGCGTTCGATTCGTTCACGGGCGGCGCGAGCGGGGTCAACCTGAAAGCCAAGGATTTGGTGTTCATGTTCGGCGCGTTCGAACTGTCGCGCGAGGTCTCGTTCTTTATCATCACGGCCGCGCTGGTCGGGCTTATGATCGTGACCGCCAACCTGATCAACAGCCCCACGGGGCGCGCCATGCTCGCGATGAAGAACAGCACCTCGGCGGCGCAGGCCATGGGGATCAGCAAGGTCAAAATCCGCCTGCTCGCGTTCGTGCTGGCCACCTGCTACGCGGGGATAGCGGGCATTCTGTACGCCGTGTATATCCGCTCGATGAACCCCTCGGTGTGGAGTCTGTCCCTGTCGCTCAATATTTTGGCGGCCATTATTTTGGGCGGGGCGCGGTCGATTTGGGGCACGCTCGTGGGCGCGTTCTTGGTGTTCGGCATCAATACGATGTTCTTGCAGGACATCGCCTTTTTCCGCGACAACCCCAACTTCATCATGATCTTTATCGGTATCCTGATTATCCTGATCGTCATGCTGTACCCGGGCGGCCTCGCCCAGTTGGCCAAAACGGCGTGGCATAAAATAAAGGCTTGGATACGGAAAAAACTCGCCGCCGCCAAGGACAAAAAGGCCGGGGCGGGGGAAGGGGGCGCGGAATGAAAGCGTGGCGGGCTATCGAAGGGTTTTTCGTCAAAAGATACCGGCTGTTCCTGTTCGATTTGTACAACGGGCGGCTGATTCGGTGGTATCGGCAGAAAAAGAACAACGCGCTGCTGAACGCCCCGCGCCGCGACGAAAAGTGCGACGCTCAAATCGCGAAGTGCGTCGCCCGAATCAAACTCCTGAAACAAAAACTCGGACGCGCGGAGGACGAACAACTGTCCGAGGGCGCGGTACTCCGGCTCGACGGCCTGTGCATGTATTTCGGCGGCGTAAAGGCCGTGGACGGCCTGTCGTTCGAGATCGGGCAGGGCGAGATTTTCGGGCTGATCGGGCCCAACGGCGCGGGCAAAACGACGGTCTTTAACTGCATCACGCAGTTCTACGAGCCTACGCGCGGCTCGATCCTGTATCGGAACGGCGCGGACGTGCAGAACCTGACCGATTTAAAAGTGCACAACGTGATCCCTCTGGGGATTTCCCGCACGTTCCAAAACGTGGAAACGATTTGGGAACTCACGGTTTTAGAGAACGTCATGATCGGGGCGCACGCCAACTTCATGACGGGCTTGTTCGCCCACATGTTCCACCTGCCCGCCTTAAAGCGCGAGGAGCGGGCAATCCGCGCCAAGGCCTTAAAGGTGTTGGAGTATATGGACATTTCGGCCTACGCGGGTTTTTACGCCTACGGGCTGCCTTACGGCGTGCTGAAAAAGATCGAGATTGCGCGCGCGCTGATGTGCGACCCGCAATTCTTGATTCTCGACGAGCCGGCGGCGGGCATGAACGAGGCCGAGACCAAGGAACTCGCGCGCATGATCAAGAGGATACGCGACGATTACCGCTGCACGGTGTTTTTGGTGGAGCACGACATGGGCTTGGTCATGGACGTTTGCGAGCGGATTTGCGCGATTTCGTTCGGGAAAATGCTGGCGATAGGCACGCCCAAGGAGATACAGGGCAATAAAGCGGTCGTCGAGGCCTATTTGGGGAGCAGTGATGAATGACCTGTTGAAAGTGGAAAATTTAAGCGTGTCCTACGGCGCGATCCGCGCGTTGGACGGCGTGTCCGTATCCGTAAAAAGGGGCGGCGTCACCGCGATTTTGGGGGCGAACGGCGCGGGCAAGACCACGCTGCTGTCGGCGATTTCCGGGCTTGTCAAGCCCAAAGGCGGGCGCGTCCTGTTCGAGGGCAAGGACATAGCGGGCGCGTCGCCGGCCAAGATCGCGCGGCAGGGCGTTATCCAATCCCCGGAGGGGCGGCGCATATTGGTCGGCTTGACGGTCGAGGAAAACCTGAAAGTCGGCGCGTATTCGTTGCGGGGGCGCGCGGGCGCGGCCGCGCGGGAAAAGAATCTGGCGCGGGTGTACGGCCTCTTCCCGCGCTTAAAGGAGCGGCACAAGCAGCAGGCGAACACCCTGTCCGGCGGCGAGCAGCAGATGCTGGCGATCGGCCGCGCGTTGATGTCGGAGCCGAAACTGTTGGTTTTGGACGAGCCGTCGCTGGGGCTCGCGCCCCTGATCGTAAAGGAAATATTCCGCATCGTCGCCGAGATTCAAAAGGAAGGCTCCACGATTCTGATCGTCGAGCAGAACGCCTTGCAGACGCTGAAAATCGCCGACTACGCCTATGTCCTCGAACTGGGCAAGGTCGGGGCGGAGGGTCCGGCGGCGGAACTGGTTCGGGACAAGCGGCTTGTGGAGGCATATTTAGGAGGGTGACGGCGCGTCGGTAATAACAAAACAAAAAACAAAACACACCTAATGCGCGCAAAAAGCCCTTGTCATTTCGACCGGAGCGAGGGGCAAAGCCCCGAACGTAGCGGAGAAATCCCCCACCTTATAAAAATTCCCCTCTTGCGGTGGGGTGGACGCGAACATCGTAGAGCGGACGGGGTGGTTGCGCAAAGTCCTTTATCCTTACCTTTTACCTTTTGCCTTTTATCTAATCCCGATAATTTCCGCCAAGGCGGAGTTATAAAAATTTTTCTTGGAGGAGAAAAAGACATGAAACACATCAAGACTGCGACAATTTTGCTCATGCTCGTGTTGTTGGCGTCCGGCGCGTTCGCCTGTAACAACAAGAGCAAGTACGACCCGAACAAAGTTCAGGGCGTATCCGACACCGAAATCGTGATCGGCAACACGGCGGCGGTCAGCGGCGCGTATGCCGGGGTGGGCGTGCCGTTCAACGCCGCCCTCGAAGCGGTGCTCAAAACGGTCAACGACGCGGGCGGCGTCGGCGGCAGGACAATCACGTTCAAACACTACGACGACGGTTTCGACGCCGCGCAGGGCAAAACATTGACGGAAAAACTGGTCGAAGAGGACAAGGTATTCGCCCTTGTCGGGCACTTCGGCACCAACACGGTCGGCGCGACGATCGATTACATCAAGGAAACGGGCGTGCCGTCGGTCTATTACGCGACCGGAATTTCCGCCCTGTACGACGAGAACGCGACGGAATACACGCGCGCCAACGTTCCCGTCCAGCCGATTTACGACACCGAGGGCCGGATTATGCTGGCACGCGCGGCGAAGTCCCCCGACCTGTTCGGTACGGTGACTAAGGTCGGCGTTATCTATTCGGACGACGACGCGGGCAAAGGCATGAAGGCCGGCGTGGAGCGGCAAGCCCGCGACATCAGCGGCGTGCAGTTGAAATACGAGCAGGTCGCGGCGGCAAGCACCGACGCGACGGCGGCGGTCACAAGCATCAAGACCTTTGCGCCCGACGTGATTATAATTGCCGCCAATCAAGCGCCTCTGGCCGCGATTTTCGCTAAATTGTCCGAACAAGGCGTGGAAAAGCCCTGCATTACGTCGTATGTCAACGCTTCCGTCGCGACCGCCGGAATCAACACGACGACGACAGGGACCACCAGAGGGTTGACGGATTATTATTCCGAAGCCCGCAAACTGTACGCGAGCGGTTGGCTGGACATCTACGCGACGACCGTTGCGGACGGCAAGGCTTTGCCCGGTTTCGAGCAGTTCGGCGCGGTCTGGACGCAGGATTATATCGATTTTGCCACCCTTATGCTTTCGAACGCGACCACCGCTCAATATATGGCAAACTCGTACGCGATGGCGGGTTATGTCGCCGCGAAAATTTTCGTCACGGGTTTGGAAAGAGTAGCCGCCAAAGAGGATAAAACCTTGACGTGGAAAACCTATCTCGACGCGATGGAAGAGTCCAAAATCCACGTTGCGATGGGCGGCGACATCGACTATTCTAACGGCCAACGCCTCGGCATCGCCAGCATGAACCTGTCCGTATTCGTAAAAGGCAGTTATACGGAAACCGACGCCAATTCCAACCCTTTTATCAGCGAGGAAACCGCCGCGTTGTTAGAGGGCGTTGACGCCAATTTGAAAGGGCAGGCGACGGGAACGAACGCGTTCCAGCGCGTCAAATTCCTGCAAAGTTTGACCGAAATCATGGGCTGATTGGACAATCTTGCCCGTACCGCAGACTTAACATGAACCCGCTTTCCCCTTCCCCGCAACGGGGGAGGGGCGGGTGTGGTTTTGCCTTTCGAGGAAATATAAGGAAAAATCACTATGTTCGACTACAAGAAAAAAATCATCGCCGTCGATAAGGCGGTCGGAAAGGTCAAAAGCGGCTGCCAAATCGTCACGGGCTTGGGGGCGGCGGAGGCGCGGCTGTTCATGCTGAGCCTGCACAAGGCCGCCGCGCGGGGCGTTGCGGGCGTGACCGTCAACAACTGCCTGCCGATGGCGGGCGGCGACTATTTGACCGACCCAAAATACGTTGAAAATTTTGAAATCAATTCGTGGTTTTATACGCCCCTCTTGCGCAAATGCCACGGCGCGGGCGGCGCGGCCTATATCCCCAACCACCTGCATCTGGCGGGGAGCAAACGCTTGCAGCATATAAAGCCCGACATCTATGTCGGCGCGGCGAGTATGCCCGACAAGCACGGCTATGTCTCGCTGTCGGTCTCCAATACCTATGAGAAAAAGGTTATCGAAAAGGCCGGAACCGTCATTCTGGAAATCAACCCCAATTTCCCGCGTACGTTCGGCGACGTCGAACTGCATTTGCGCGACGTCGATTATGTGATCGAGGCCGACTATCCCGTGCCGGAAATCGGCGAGGCCGCGCCGAATGAGGCGGACTTGAAAATCGGGAAATTGATCGCCGACCAAATCGAGAACGGCGACTGCATCCAGTTGGGAATCGGCGGTATGCCCAACGCGATCGCCAAAGCCCTGTACGGCAAAAAGGATTTGGGCGTGCATACCGAAATGCTGACCGAGGAAATGCCGAGATTGTTCGCGTCGGGCGTTATCAACGGGCGCAAAAAGCGGTTGCAGCCCGGCAAAATGACCTGCGCCTTTATTTTGGGCGGGCGCGCCCTGTACGCCTTTGCGGACGACAACCCCGCCGTGTTCGTCATGGACGGCGGCTGGGTCAACGACCCCTATGTGATCGGGCGGAACGACAACCAAGTGTCGATCAATTCCGCGATAGAAGTGGATTTGACGGGGCAATGCGCGTCGGAGAGTATCGGCGCGCGGCAAATCAGCGGCACGGGCGGCCAAGCCGACACCGCGATCGGGGCGCAAAACTCCAAGGGCGGGCGGTCGTACATCTGCCTTTATTCGACGGCGGCGGTCAAGGACGCGGACGGCCGGCCGAAAACGGTAAGCAAAATCGCGCCGCGCCTCAACCACGGCGCGATCGTCAGCCTGTCGCGCAACGACGTTGACCGCGTGGCCACCGAGTACGGCATTGCCGAACTGCGCGGCACGAACACCCGCGAGCGCGTCGAGCGGCTGACCGCAATCGCGCACCCCGATTTCCGCGACGAATTGATGCGGGAAGCGTATGGGCTGGGGATTGTCGGACGGAAAAGTTTTTAAAGCATATAGATGTGCAGGAGTGATATTGCGCAATGGTTTGGGGAAAACTTTTTGAAAAAAGTTTTCCCCAAACCCCTTTCAAAAACTTTCAACATTGTAAATAAAAAGATCGCGTGCGCCTACCTCTGTCATTCCTTGTAAATAAAAAGATCGCGTGTGCTTACCTCTGTCATTCTTTCCGTGAGCGAAGAATCGCAACCTATTAAAATTCCTCTCTTGCGGTGGGGTGGTTGCGCAAAGTCCTCCGACCGCCCATCTACCCTCTTCCCTCTTCCATCTTACATAATAAAGGAGAACTATGTATAGCGCAATCATCACGGGCGTGGGAATGTACGTCCCCGACAATTTAGTGACCAACGCCGATTTGGCGGAGGAGTACGGGCGGCCCTTGAAACCGAGTTTAGAGGCCAAGGTCGGCATATTCCAACGGTATATCGCGGGGTCCGACGAAAGCACGGCCGACCTCGCGACGAAGGCGGGGGAGCGGGCGATTGCCGACGCGGGGCTTAAACCCGAGGATATCGGCCTCGTCATTGTGGCGACGGACACGCCCGAATACATCACGCCCGCGACTTCGTTTGTCGTGCAAGGGCGTTTGAACGCCGTCAACGCGGGCGCGTTCGATATTAACGCGTCCTGTTCGGGCTTCGTTTCGGCGATGAACGCCGCTTGCCGCATGGTCATGACCGGCGGGTACGGGCATATTTTGGTGATCGGCGCGTACAATATGACCAAGTACGCCGACCGCAGCAATTACGCGCTCTTTCCGATTTTCGCGGACGGCGCGGGCGCGGCCGTGATTTCAAGGAGCGAAAAGGGCGGCGGGTTCGTCGGTTCCAAACTGCACGCGGACGGCACGCAATTCGACCTGATGGGCATTTACGCGGGCGGCACAAAGTACCCCATGACGCGGGAAAGGTTCGACCGCAAGGAGCATATGCTGCAATCCTTAAAGCCCTTGCCGCCCGACCGCAACGTTCAGTTATGGCCGCCGATTATCGAAACTTTGGTCAAGGAAAACGGCTTGCGGGTCAAGGACATCGACTTTATTTTCTTTACGCAAATCAACCGTTGGATCATCGACACGGTCATGCCGATTTTGGGCTTGCCCATGGAAAAAACGATTTGCATCATGGATCGGTACGGCTACACGGGTTCGGCTTGCATACCCATGGCGTTGCGCGCCGCCCTCGACGGGAAACGCCTTAAACGGGGCGACAACGTAGTCTTTATCGCGTCGGGAGTGGGTTTGGGCGTAGCGTCGATTCTGTATAAATGGGTTTAAAAGGCAAATTCATCGGCATAGGCGGGCTACGCTTGTCTTGCCGCTCGGTCACGTATTTCAATACGCTCCCTCGCGGCTTCGACAACTGTTGCCCGTCTATGCCGCGACTTTGCCTTTTAAACACAGGCCGCGCGTTTTGCACACTCCGGCAAGCCGTTTGAGTTTTGCTGTTTTGTATCGGAATAGGTAAGAGGTTGTAGTTAATTCAAAAAATGTTGAAGTTTTTTGAAAGAGCGCGAGAAAACTTTTTGCAAAAAGTTTTCTCGCAAAAATAAAAGATAAAAAGAAGGATCGACATGAACCTAACGAAACGGAAAATTAAAATTGAGAACGGCGAAACGGTGGCGTATATCGACGCGGGCGAGGGCGCGCCGCTGATTCTGTTGCACGGCAACATGTCGTCGTCGGCGTACTTCAAGCCGCTTTTCGAGCGGTTGGCGGGGTACAGGTTGATTGCGCCCGATTTGCGGGGCATGGGCGATTCTTCGTATGAACGCCGTTTCGACAGTTTCAAGGAGTTGGCCGAGGATATAAAGCAGTTTGCCGACGCGCTGAACATTTCCCGCGCGCATGTGGCGGCGTGGAGCGCGGGCGGCGCGGCGGCGTTGGAGTTGGCCGCCGCGTACCCCATGCTGGTCAAATCGCTGTTTCTGATAGAGAGCGCAAGCCTGCGGGGCTTTCCGGTATTTCCGAGGAAAGCGGACGGGACATACGACCCGACGCCCTACAAGGAAAAAGAGGGCTTGCGGACGGATCCCGTCATCGGGCCGTGCATAACGGCGTTCGAGAGCCAAAACCGCGCGTTCATATCCCAACTGTTGGAATTGCTCATTTATCCGCCGCCCCGTCCGTCGGAGTCGGACTGCGCGCTGTACATCGATGAAATGCTGAAACAGCGCAACCTGATCGATTTGGATTGGGCGTTGGCGGTATTGAACATGTCGGACGAGCCCAACGCGTACCGCGCGGGGGACGGCGGCTATAAAAAAGTCAAATGCCCGATTGCGCTTACGACCGCGCCGTTAGACATGATAGTCCCCCGCGCGATGGTCGAGGAAAACCTGCGCGCGTTCCCCCGCGCGAAACTGATCGAATACGAGGGCTGCGCCCACGCGCCGGTATTCTTTTGCCCCGACCGCCTCGCCGAGGACATTCGCGCTTTCCTCGCGGATTGCGAATATAACAGTTTGCGGTGACAAACGGGAGTGGACAACCGGCGTTGCGGGTCATTGCGAGGAGCGAACGCAGTGAGCGACGAAGCATTTCTATATAAAAAGGCGCGTATCGTGTTTGGTAGAGATTGCCGCGTCGCGCTTCGCGCTCCTCGCAATGACATGCCG